>QMZY01000036.1 GCA_003663415.1 Candidatus Aenigmatarchaeota archaeon | reverse complement strand
ATAAGAAACGTTGCAAAAGAGGTTTTGAGGCACAGGATAATTCTGAATTATGAGGGAAAAGCAAGAGAGATATCTACGGATTCGATTATAGATGAGATAATAAAGAGGGTGCCTGTGTTATGATTGAAAAAGAGAACCATGGTTTTCTGGAGGTCCTTAAAAGCCTGGGTGCAGGAAAATACAGAGAACCTAAATACAAAGACCTTATAAATTTGAAACAGTTGATGAATGAAATTGACATTGACGTAAAAAAATTAATAGAAACATTCAGGTTTTTGCTGAAATACAGGATTCTTTTTAAGGGAACAGGCATAGAGTTTGCTGGTTTGAGAGAGTATGTACCGGGGCAGGACGATGCGACAAGAATTGACTGGAAAGCCTCATTAAGGTCAAAAACCCTTTACGTGAAACAATATGAAGAGGAAAGGGATTTGGACGTTTATGTTCTGGTTGATGCTTCAAGCTCTATGCTGTTTGGAACTCAAAATAAATTGAAATCTGAGTATGCTGCTGTAATAGCCGGAGCTGTCACGTTTGCTGGTATAGATACAGGCGATAATGTTGGTTTTGGCATGTTTAACAATGGAATGAAGGTTTCTTTAGAACCAACAAAAGACACATCACAATATTATAAGGTTTTAAAAATGTTGGTAAATCCTATGTTTTATGGCGGAATATGCGATTTAAACTCGGCTTTGCTTTATCTTTTGAACACGCTTTCTGACAGAAGTATTCTGTTTATCATATCTGATTTCATAGGTATTGGCGAGGAATGGAAAGACGCGTTAAAGATGGTTTGCGGAAAACTTGACAGGGTTTTGGGAATTATGGTAAGGGACATAAGAGATGAAAAGCTTCCAAAGGGAACAGGGTATATAAGGGTTGCTGACCCGTTTACAGGAAAAGTCAAAAGCGTTGACCTTGATAAAGTGAGGATAAGATTTGAGAGATTAGCGAAAGAACAGGAGCAGATGGTTATTAATGAGTTCCAGTCAAGCAAAGCTGGAATTTTTAAAGTCTATACAACAGAGCCGTTCGTTAAGCAGCTGATAAAATATATAGAACTCAGCGAGGTTTATTAAAATGGAACTGACATTTTCATACAAATATGCAAACCTTTTGATTCTTTTAGTGGGTTTAATAATAATTCTTTACCTTCTTTCCAAACACTCAGCAAAAAAGAGGGTTTTAAGATTTGGAAACTTTGAGGTTTTGGAAAAGGTTATTGGAAGAAAAATTCTGGGTGTAGGCATTGTTCCCATTATATTAAGAACAATAGCATTTACACTTATAGTTATAGCTATTTCAGACCCTGTTCTTATTTATGGTCAGTATGTAGCCAATACAGACTTTGTTCTTGCTGTTGATACATCATCTTCTATGCTCACTCCTGATTATCCGCCAAACAGGCTTGAAGTTGCAAAAGAAGTCGCTATTGACTGGGTCAAAGAGCTTGAAAACACAAAAATCGGCATTGTCACTTTTGCTGGCAAGTCCTATGTTAAGCTCCAGCCAACATCAGAAACAGACACTATTGTGAACAAACTGAAGGATATCAGTTTGGAGTCCCCTGCTGGGACAGCAATCGGAGAAGCGCTTGTTACATCTACAGCCTTGCTCGCTGATTCAAAAAAGAACAGAACAGTTATTCTCATAACAGATGGTAGAAATAATGTAGGCGTTCCTGTGAATGATTCTATTGAAACGCTGGTATCAAACCACATAAGGGTTATTGCAATAGGCATAGGAAGCGTTGAGAATATAAGTATAACAAACATTACAAGGCCGGAAGGGGTAAATGAGAATGCAACAATTGCTGAATTTCCTGATTTAGACGAGGCAACGCTTCAAAACATAGCAAATAAAACCAGGGGTTTATATTTTAAAATACTAAACAAGACCTCGTTTGAAGAGGCTATGAAAGCTGGTCTAGAATATAAAAAATCAACAATAAGACCTGTTACGTATCTTCTTTTGCTGGCTTGTGCTGTTCTTTTGATAGAGTGGGCATTAGAGATAACAAAATACAGGGCACTGCCTTAATAAATATCAAAAAATATAAAAAATAATATAAAAGGGTGAAAAATGAAGAAAGACCATCTTCTTCATGTGCTGAAATCTGCACATAGAAAGGGAGTTATTGATAAAAAAAAGTATGAAAAATTAAAAGAGCAAACTGTAAAACAAAAAGAGCAGGAAATGCTCGGTGACCCTGTTCTTATAGGAGAGGTAAAGCTTATAAAAAAGAACGGAATTCCGCATATAAGTTTTAAATCAGGGGAAATCACAATGCCTGTTTCTGCGTTTTATAACATTATTAAAGAGACTGATGATTTTATTTCTGCGCTTGCCGGGAAAAAGATAGGTATAGAGATGGAAGGGCAAAAAACCCCTCAAATACCGCAGCAAAAAATTGAGAAAAAAGTTGAAGAGGTTGAGAAAAAGGAAGAGGAAACAAAGCTTGAGGGAATGAAAAAAGAGTTTGGATTAAAACCGAAAAAGGAAGAGGTAAAGCCTGAAATAAAAGAGGAAGTGAAGATAGAAGAACCGAAGAAGGAGATAAAAAAACCTGAAAAGTCTGCACCAAAACCGAAAAAACCAAGTTTTATTAAAAGGATTCTGGGTCTTGCAAAAGAAGAAACAGAAGAGCAAAAGCTTCTGAGGCTTACTATGGAAAACCTTTCCAAGGTGAGAAACATACAAAACAAAAGAGAAGCCATAGTTAGTGCGGTTCATGTGTTAAAGGAGTTTCTGGAAATAAAAATGAAGATTGCTGAACAGCTGACATACGAGGATTTGATAGAGGAATTAAAGAAAAGAAACATAGACCCGCAACTGAGGCAGGAAATGATAGAGTTTTTTAACAGAATAAATATAGAGGAATATGCCATTGGTCTTGACAAGGAGAGTTTTGAGAATGTATACAACACGGTGATTGAGTTTATAAACAGGTGTATTCATTACAAGTTTGAGAAAATAAAAGATAACCAATAAATACAGTTTTCAGTTAATAATAAATATGGTCTCTAAAATTGTTTTTGTTTTGGTGTTTTTTTTTGGGTATGCTTGCTGTTGTGTGGCTTAAGAGATTTCAAACCTCAAGGTTCATAAGGCTGTATGCTGTGAAAAAAGGAATAGAAGAAGTGAAATGTCTTTCTTTTATCCTGTCCGGAATAGATATAGACGAGAAAACAAAGGAAAAGATAAGAAATGATTCTTTGGAATATGCAACCAGATTTAAACAGTTAAAAGGTGAAGCTCATATTCCCGCTGGAGTATTTGGAAGGAATACTAAGGCTCGGAAGAAAAAGAAAGGCTAAACACTATTCAAGTAATTTTGTTGGTCTTCTTTTGTTTTTGTTAGTGGCTGTTATAATTGCGCCGCTCATTCATGAGTATTTTCACGCGCTGGTTCTTGCGTTTTATGGATGCGAATATAATTTTGTTTTGAATTTCACGCCAGAAAGCGGTTTTTTCGCAACAATAAAAACTTTATGCGCCCTTAACAAAGAGCAAACAATTCTTTATCTTGGTGCCGGTGTTATGGGGAATATTATATTGAGCGCTATGTTCATAACAGGCGGGTGGTTAACAAGAAAAGAGAATATTTTTTTATCAAACCTGTTAACTTACTCTGGCTTCGGGTTTCTTTCTGACCCGATGTTTTATATGTTTGCTAACAAAGGCGACCTTGTTAATATACTGAATTTGTTGGGATGCTCTGAAAGGGTCTGGCTTTTGCCTTTAATCGGTGTTTTGCTTGTGCTTTTTGTGTTTGCATATATATGGTTCCATGTGGAGTATAATATGAAATGCTATTACAGAATGTTAAGGAATGTTAATAAAATAAAAAAATTCAAAAACGAGGTATATGAGCATTATTTAGAAAACGTTAAAAGTTTCGGAAGCTTTGGGACGCATGAAAGTTTTTATTTTTTAGAAGATAATTTATATTCAAGAAGGAATAAATATTAAAGGTGGGATAGAATGAGGGCATGGAAACCAATGCTTGCAGGTAAAAAAACATACAAGATGTTTATAAATGGAAAATGGGTAAATGCAAAGGATAAAAAGACATTTGATGTTTATAATCCTTACGATGGGAGCTTGGTAGGAAAAGTTCCAAGAGCTGGCAAAGAAGATGCTGAAAAGGCTGTAAATGCTGCTTTTGACGCTAAATATAAGATAGCGGGAACGGATGCCATAGAAAGGGTTGAGCTTTTGAAAAGAATAAGCAACCTTCTTGAGAAACACAAAGATGACTTTATAGATATTCTTATCAAAGAAGCGGGGAAACCAAGAGCTTATGCTGAAGGTGAAGTCAAAGCAACAATAGAAAGACTTGCTGTTACAGCAGAAGAAATAAAAACCATGAGAGGAGAGTATATTCCCGGTGACCAGGCACCGGGAACTTCTAACAGGTTTGCAATAGTTACAAGAAAACCTGTCGGTGTTGTTCTTGCTGTATCTCCTTTTAATTATCCGCTTTTCATTTCCATTGCAAAGATTGCCCCTGCTTTGGCTGCTGGTAATTCTGTTGTTTGCAAAGCTGCAAGTGATGACCCCATTTGTATGTTAATGTTCGCCAGAGTTGCTGAACTTGCTGGTGTCCCTAAAGGTGTTCTGAACGTAATAACGGGCGGTGGTGGTGAAATAGGTGATTTTTTGGTGTCGCATCCAAAAGTTGATATGATTTCTTTCACTGGCTCAACTTTTGTCGGTAAAAGAATAGCTCAAGTGGCTGGAATGAAAAAAATGCATCTGGAGCTTGGCGGAAAGAGCCCTGCATTGGTTTTAGAAGATGCTGATCTGGATTTGGCTGTGAAGGAGTGTTTGTCAGGAGCTTTGAAATTTTCTGGTCAAAGGTGTGATGCTTTATCAAGAATTCTGATTGTGGAAAAAGTAGCGAATGAGTTTGTTAAAAAAGCTGTAAAAGAAATAAAAAAATGGAAAATGGGAAACCCGAAGGATAAGAAAACACTGATAGGTCCTCTAATCAATGAAAAAGCCATTAATAAGGTAGACTCGCTTGTTAAGGATGCTGTTAATAAAGGCGCAAAGGTCTTGGCTGGCGGGAAAAGAAAGGGTTTGTTTTATGAACCAACTATTCTTGATAAAGTAACATTAAAAATGGATATTGCATGGAAAGAGACTTTTGGACCTGTGGTAACTATTATCAGGGTTAAAAACTGGAAAGATGCTGTAAAGGTTGCGAATCAATCTGCTTATGGTCTTGATGCCTCTGTGTTTACACAGGATATGGATAAAGCAATAAAAACAGCAAAGCTTTTGCAAGACGGGTCAGTTACCATAAACGGACATCCTGCTCATGGTTTGGGGCTGTTTCCCTTCGGCGGGGACAAGGATTCTGGAATAGGGAGAGAAGGAATAAGCTACTCCATAGAAGAAATGACAAAACTGCATACAATTGTTTTTAATTTGAAGAAGGACTGAGTTTTCTATAAAACCAAGAAAATACTACTTCAAATGCGCTTCGCTAACCCTGTTATTTTCATGTCAAGTTTTTTCATTGCAAGTTCTAATTTTTTTTCAAGTTTTTTCAGATGCTGGTATTCAAGTTTTATTGCTTTTGCGTGCTTTGTTTGTTTTTTCGCAAGGTCTGTTATCTTGGCTTCCAGTTCATTTATCAGTGCTTCTGTTTTTATTTCGCTTTCCTGTTTTTTCATTTCCTGTTCAGCTATTGCGTTCTTTAGGCTGTCTATAACTCTTGAATAGGAGCTTGTTATTTCTCTCATTCTTGCTTCAAACACATCACCCATTTCTTTAACCTTCTGCAACAACTCTGCCCTCAGATCTGAAAGCGAATTGTTTGTTTCATTTATTTTTTTGTTTGTTTCACCTTCCATTTTGATTAGCTGGTTTTCCAAAGAAGACTGTTTTTTGATTATTTTCATTAGCTCTCTGAGTTCTGTTTTGTATTTGTTTGTTACTTCCTGAAAGTTTTTTCTTATTTTAACTAAAGACGCGTCAAGGCTTGTTTCCAAGGTTTCTATGTCTGATATGTTTTTTTTCATTATTCCAGCTCCTCAATTATTTCATCAAGACTCTCTTCTTTTTTCTCCTCTTCCTCTTTTTTTGTTTCCTCTCGTAAAGTCTGCTTAACCTGTGGTTTTGAGAAGATGTGCGGTTTTAAAGACTGGAAAGAGAAAAGAATATCTTGTCTCGGTGTGCGCCTTTTTGGAACATTTATTTTTTTCTTTCTTATTATTAGCACTGTAAATATTATAATTATAATCACGCTCATACCCATATAAAACACTGGTTCAGAACCTGTTAACTGACCTGTAAGAGCTTCAAAATTAAACCATTCCTGCGGTTTGGTTTCTTTTTGCTGAACAACCTTTTGCTTAAGTGTTGCTGTAAGGACAGATTCTTTTTCAATCTCATTTGATTTTGCCTGTATGGTTATAGAATAATATGTTTTACATGCTCCAGAAATGCAGTCCTGAGTAGGAACATTTATTTTGAGTGTTATTTCTTTTGATTCCCCCGGCTGCAGTTCATTTATGGCCTGAGGTATTAATTGGTACCAGTTTGTGGATATGCCGACTATATAAAGTCTTATGTCTGTTAAAGCTGTTTGCCCTGAATTGAGAAGCGTGAATTTTATGTCCTGCGGCGTATCAAGGTATATATCTGTTGTGTCCGGTATTCCTATAAAACTTAATGATTTGCTTTTAACCGCCTGTAAAGACAGGCTTGCTTTATATCCTATATATGGTTCTTTTACGGCTTCAATTGTTATATTGAATATCCCTTCCTCCATTGGAGCGCTTATTTCCCCTACATAAAACCCGCCAAACGTTGTTTTTGTTGTGGTTGTTATGTTTCCTTTTGCTATGCTGAATTTTATAACAGCGTCTTCTATTGGATTACTAGAAGTGTCCGTCACTTTTCCTTTAATCTGAATCGGCTCTCCCAAAGTGTATTCCTTGACATCAAGATTTACATCCATTTTCAGGCTTTTTCTCTCTCCAATAATAAAGGCTGAAAGCTCTGTTGCGTTAAATGATATTATATTGAGTATGGTATCAACGTTAGAGGGTATTTTTTCCCATTGACCGGCGCATCTTCTCGCGGCAAAATTCCAGTTATGGCACGCGAAGACCTCTATATTCATCTGATTCATTATCTTGCTTTCCACATCGTCATAAGAAATCGTTACTTCAGCGTTTTGGAAAGGGAGCCCGAATTCTAAGACAACTGTCTTTGCTACACTCACGCCTTCTATATTTGCTGGTGTGCCTGATAACCTGTCATACCTTATGGTGTAAGGATATCTGTTCATGTCGGGTGTGTTCTTGTTTATTTCAACGCCCTTGAATCTTGCTATGGTTTTTCCGTCCTCAAACTCTATTCTTAGGTTATAGGTTCCTGGAACAAGACCGGGAGAAAGCTCATAAACACCAAGATTGTCTGTTCTTATGGTTTTTCCCGTGTCTTCAAAAATTATCCTTGCTCCGATTATTTTACCGCCCGCATCTATAAGTGTTCCTTTGAAAGGAAGGACAAACTGTATTGCATCCTCTTGTTTTGAACTGACAGTATTCCCGTCGTATGTAACAGAAAGTGTTAAATCATAGCTTCCCGGATCGTATTTGGGGGTGGACACCTTTATGTTCCAGTATTGTGTATCTGTTTCGTCTCTTGAAATAGAGTCTGGAGTGTAAATGTTATCCCCTATCAAAACGCTGAAATCATTAATTCCAAACTTATCGGTTCCTATAACTTCTGATTTGTAAAGAATTTTCGCTTTTATTGCGAACTGACCGCCGTCAACAAATGCTTGAGGCGAGCTGTATGTAGGTGAAACTATATCTACACTTAGCGGATATTTTATAGCAACTGCGTTGTTTTCTGTGTCTGAAACCGTATGCCCTTGGTATGTTCCTTCAATTTTCAAGTCATAGCTTCCGAAAGAAAACGAGTCAGGAACACTTGTCTGAATGTTCCATTTTCCTGTGGTTGTGTTGATCCAGTAATCTGCCTGTGATATTGAAACTTCGGTTCCCGAAAGGAAAACCCTGAAATTGTCCGGGTTTGTAATAATTTCCTGCGAATCTGTTATTTTGTTAAAATCAAAGGAGACAGAAAGCTTTCCTTCTCTGTAAACGGTTTCCGGGTTGCTTTCTGTGGGTGT
>QMZY01000035.1 GCA_003663415.1 Candidatus Aenigmatarchaeota archaeon | reverse complement strand
TCCATGGCTTCTGCCTGATATCTGGTATATTCTATATCAGGATAATGAAACATATAGGATTCAGGATTCCTGGAAACAATTGAAATTAAATATTTTACTTTATGACCTCTTTTTAGTGCTTCATACACAGCAAAGGTTGAATCCTTCCCGCCAGAGAACAAGGCAGCCAGTTCCATAGAAAGTTTTTTATTTAGGTTTATAATAAATATTTTAATTGATATAAAATTGGTTTTGGTGAGGAATTCGTGGTAGAAACGGACACAGAGGAAAATTCTTCTGAAAAAACAATACAAGAGAAGATTTTATTAAGGCTGATGCAGGAAGAAAGAAAACCAGTAACAGATTTTAGCGCAGGCGGTTCTGTGGTTAGTTCTCCTTTGGTTCGTAACGGAGTTGTTTATTTTGGTTCATGCGACAAAAACTTTTATGCCCTTGATGCTGAAAACGGGAAAATGTTATGGTCTTTTCCTACCGAAGGACCTGTTGTTTCCCCTCCCACAATAAGCAACAACACAATATATTTCGGTTCCTACGACCATAACTTGTATGCTGTTTCTTTAAATGGAAAATTGAAGTGGGCATTTCCTGCACAGGAAAGAATATTTTCAAAACCCAGTGTTTTTCAGGAAAGGGTTTATTTCGCTTCCTGTGACGGAGTTCTTTATTCAGTGAACGTGCGCACAGGTAAATGTCTCTGGAAATTCAAAACCAACGCGCCCATACTGTCACAGCCTAAAATCTATAAAAAAACCATATTTTTCGGTTCCAATGATTATAATTTTTATGCCCTGACGCTGGACGGCAAGCCAAAATGGAAATTTGAAACAGGCAAAGAGGCAGGGTTTTTCAATTCCGTTATCTATAACGACACGGTTTATTTTGGCTCCTTTGATTCTCATATATATGCCTTGAAAGCAAACACAGGAAATCTTGTTTGGAAATTTGACGCAACAAAACCGCCCAACACGCCAATAAAAAGAAAAGACAATTTCCTTTTCTTTGGAACAAGAACGCATTTTTATGCAATCAACACCGAGGGAAAACTGGTCTGGAAGCTGCCGATAGGAAACCATGCCGGAAGCGGCGTTTCTGTTTTCAGGGACATGGTGTTTTTCAGCGGAAACGATAACCATCTTTACGGCGTTGATGCAAAAACAGGGAAGGTTGTATGGAAATTTCGTGCAAACGGTTACATAAGTCACACATGCCCTGCTTTTTACAACGGAAAAATTTATTTTGGTTGCTGGGACTGCAGCTTGTATTGCGTTACGCAAAACGCTGAGCTGGTTTGGAGGTTTGAAACGTCTTTAAGTTGCCCTTCCTTGGTTTTTTCCGAACAAAACGGGCAAGAAACAGAGAAGCAGCCGATTGAGTGGGAAGAAACCGAGGAAAAAGAAACAGAATTAGAAGAAAAAAAGGAATTTGAATACGGAGAACCGAGCGAAGATTATACAGGCGAACTGAAAAACTACCTTAAAGGCAAAAAGTATATGGATTAATACATGAGAACAACAAACACAGCGACCATTGTTAAAACAGGCAACAATGTTGCGAAAAACGCTCTGTTGGCAGGCATTTTATGGAATTTTGAAAGTCCTTTGACATTAAGGTACCAGCTCCACAAAAAGAACACAAAATTTATAAAAGGCAGCCAGAAGAAAACAACAAAAGGCGTTGTTCCATACACATACGCTTTATAGGTTTTTTCATACTTTCCCTTGCCCCCGCTTATTTGAACGCCAAAATGAATGGCTGCAGACGCTATAAAAGCACCAGCCAGAAACAAAGCATATACCGCCAAACCTGCACCAAACAAAGCCAGAGGTCCGAAAAAACCAAAAAACCAAAAGACATTGAAAAGTCTAATACCAGAAGGCATGAGATTTGAGATTATAAAAAACATATTCAATAAGAAAGCCGCAACAACCAGTGTGAACATCAGAGGCAGAAGCAGAACCAATGCAAAGTATTTGAAATCCTGTTCAAAACTTCTGTTTTTCACTGTTTTGAAAAGCTTTTCAGAGTCCGTGAAGCAAAGTTTGATAATATTGAACATTCCATCAACCCGCAAGGTTTAATATCCAGTTTATGCCAAAAAAACCGCCCCAAGCAAGCAGACTGCACATAATAAGCTTACCTATAAACACAGCCAAAAAGAATTTTTTTATATTATACTCAATAGCTCCGCAAAAAATACCTATCACGTCTGTTGGCAAAGGCGTCGCGGCGAACAAAATTATTACCGGGAAAAACCCATGTTTTTTTGTCCACTTTTCGGTTTTTTCAAGCCATTTGGAAATTTTTTTCTTTCCTGCCTTTCTTCCGCCGAAACCCAGCCCGTAGCCGGTCAATTCTCCCATGCCTGCACCAAGAGCAGAAAAAACAGCAACCAGCCATGGATTAAGCATCGCGCCGAAAAGAAAAACAACCAGAAAACTGGGAACAGGAAAAATTATGCTTGCGTTTCCCAGAAGGTTCACAAAAAAAATTCCAATATATCCCCAAGCGTATGAAACAGACACTGCCCAAGAAACGAACTGTGACGAAAAGCTTCCAAAATCCATAATAAATATTGGAGCGAGCAAATAAAAATTTAACAATTGTCGTTGTGAATAGCGTGAGTTTAAATATCTTACGCACCTAAGAGTTTGTTAATGACCCGCACAAAAATCATTGCAAGCCTTGGCCCCTCTGTTTTTGAAAAAAAGGACATATTGAGAGCAGCGAAAGCAGGAATGGATATAGCAAGAACAAATATGAGCCACAGCAGCCATTCATGGCATTCAAAAGTTATAGAAAGAACGAGAAAAGCAGGGGAAGAGCTCGGAAGGAAAATCCCTGTGCTTATGGACATTCAGGGTCCTTGCGTCAGGACAGGCGAAATACCAATAAACGGTGGTTTTATCAGAATCAAAAAAGGAGATTCTGTTGTGTTTACAATAAAAAACAACGGTTCCAAAAGCAAAATATTTGTAAATTATCCAGAATTCATAGAGCTGGTAGATAAAAACAGCCTTATATTTCTGAGCGACGGCGCTGTTCAGTTAAGGGTTGTGGAAAAAACAAACAGAGACGTGATATGCGAGTCGCTCTATGACGCAAAAATAAAATCAAAAAGCACCCTTTCTGTTTCTGAAAAAAGCTTTAATCTTCCCGCTCTTACAGAAAAGGACTGGAAAGACATTGAGTTTGGCGTGAAAAAAGGAGTTGAATATTTTGGTATATCTTTTGTGAAAACAGGAAAAGAAATAGTTGAAATCAGAGACTTCTTAACCCAGCAAGGGAGCAAAGCCAAGATAATAGCCAAGATAGAAACACCTGAAGCCATTCAAAACCTTGAAAATATAATAAAAGTGTCTGATGCTGTTATGATAGCAAGAGGAGACCTTGGCGTAACGCTTCCTTTGGAACATACGCCTTTCCATCAGTACAATATAATAAAAAAATGCAAGGATTTCAGAAAGTTTGTTGTAGTGGCAACGCAAATGCTTCATTCCATGAAAAACAAACCAATACCAACCAGAGCAGAAGTCAATGACGTGTTTACAGCAGTGGTTACGGGTTCTGATGCCATAATGCTCTCCGATGAAACAGCAGAAGGCAAATATCCGATAGAAACTATTCAGTATGCAAGAAAAATCATAAAAACAGCAGAGAAAATACCATACAAATTATCTATTCATACTCGTTCCAGTGCTTTATCTGAAGCTCAGAAAGCCTTTTATTTGAAAGAGCCTGCACAAAAAGCTCAGATATCTGAAGGTTGGTGAAAAGCGGAACAGAAAAATCAATTGCTTTTCTCCTCAGAACATAGTCGTTTCCGAAACTTGTTTTTTTCTCCGGGTTTGGTATAGAAATCAGCAGTTCTATCTTTCCTTCTGTTATGTAATCCAGAACATTCGGTTTTTTACGTTCATGGATTTTGTAAAGCATGGTGTTTTTTATTCCATGTTTTTTCAGAAAGTCTGAAGTGTGTTCAGTAGCGAATATATCAAACCCCATTTCCTTAAGTTTTTTGGCAGAATCCAAGAATTTGTATCTGTTTTCTTCTCCGCCTATGCTTATAAGAATGCTTTTTTTGGGAATTACAAAACCAACAGAAAGGATGGCTTTTAAAAAAGCTTCATACACATCTTTCCCGAGACAGGCAACTTCTCCCGTAGAAGCCATCTCCACTCCCAAAACAGGGTCAGCGCCTTTGAGCCTTGAAAAAGAGAACTGCGGCGATTTCACACCCACATAATTCAAGTCAAGCACGGATTTGTTGTTTTTCACCTTTTTTCCAAGCATTGATTTAACAGCAATTTCTATAAAATTGGTTTTTGATACCTTTGAAACAAAAGGAAAAGACCTTGAAGCCCTGAGATTGCATTCTATAACCTTTATCTCATTATCCTTCGCTATGAACTGAATGTTAAAAGGACCTGTTATGTTCAGAGCCTTCGCTATTTTTTCTCCTGTTTTCCTTATCTTTCTTATGGTTTCTATATAGATTTTCTGCGGCGGTAAAACCATTGTTGCGTCTCCTGAATGAACTCCCGCGTTTTCCACGTGCTCAAAAATTGCCGATACAACTATTTTCCCCGATTTTGCAACAGCATCCATTTCTATTTCCTTTGCGTTTGTGATAAATTTACTTATCACAACAGGATATTTCGGCGAAACCCTTGAGGCTTTTTTGAGATATTTTCCCAAACGCTTGTCATCAAGAACAACGCTCATTGCTGCCCCGCTTAAAACATACGAGGGCCTTACAAGAACAGGATAGCCTATTTTCTTTGCAAACAGTTTTGCTTCTTTTATGCCCGTTAGTTCTTTCCATTCAGGTTGGTCTATCCCCAGTTTGTCCAAAAGCTTTGAAAATTTATATCTGTTTTCTGCTCTGTCTATGTTTTTTGGTGACGTTCCCAGAACTTTCATTCCTGCTTTATAGCACTTCATTGCTATGTTATTGGGTATCTGCCCGCCCATGGAAAGAATAACCCCGCTCGGGTTTTCTTTTTCATATATATCCATGACTCTTTCAAAACTCAATTCGTCAAAATAAAGCTTGTCGCATATGTCATAGTCTGTTGAAACGGTTTCCGGGTTATAGTTTATCATAATTGTTTTATATCCTAATTTTTTCAGGTTTGCAACAGCGCTTACGCAGCACCAGTCGAATTCGACAGAAGAACCTATGCTGTAAGAACCAGAACCAAGAACTATTATTTTGTTTTCACCAGAAAAATCCACATCATTCTCGTTCCCGTTATACGTGAGATAAAGATAGTTTGTTTTTGCAGGGTATTCTGCTGCAAGGGTATCTATCTGTTTTACACAAGGAATGATTCCAAGCTTTTTTCTTCTCTTTCTCACACTCATTTCATCTGTTCCCGTGAGTATTGCTATCTGTTTGTCTGAAAACCCTTTTTGTTTTGCCTCAAGAAACAAATCGCTTGGAAGCTGTTCAAGTTTGTGTTTTTTCAATTCCTTTTCCAAATCTATTATGTTTTTTATTTTGTAAAGAAACCATTTGTCTATTTTTGTTAGTTTGTATATTTGTTCTATGGAACAGCCTTTTTTAATGGCTTCTGCAATTCCAAACAATCTCTCGTCTGTTGGATGCTTTAGTTCCTTCTCAAGGTTTTTAAATGAATAGTTTTCATTGCAGACCAGCCCGTACATGCCTATTTGGAGCATTCTTGCCGCTTTCTGAATGGCTTCTTCAAAAGTCCTTCCTATAGCCATAACTTCTCCAACAGATTTCATTTCTGAACCAATTTTCTTTGAAACCCTTCTGAATTTTTTCAAATCCCATCTTGGTATTTTCACTACCAAATAATCCAGAGCAGGCTCGAAGCATGCAGTTGTTGCTTTTGTTACATTGTTCTGAAGTTCGGGAAGACTATAACCTAAAGCAAGCTTTGCGGCAATAAAAGCCAAAGGATAACCAGTTGCTTTGCTCGCCAGCGCAGAGCTTCTGGAAAGCCTTGCATTGATTTCTATTATCCTGTAATCCCCGTTCTCAGGGTTCAAGGCAAACTGTATATTGCATTCGCCCACTATTCCAATATGCCTGACAGCCCGGATGGAGATATCCCTCAGCATATGGTATTCCTGATTTGTCAGGGTTTGCGAAGGAGCAATAACTATGGATTCACCGGTGTGAATGCCCATGGGGTCAAAATTCTCCATATTGCACACTGTTATGCAGTTGTCTTTGGAATCTCTCACAACCTCATACTCGATCTCTTTCCACCCTTCAAGATATTCTTCAATCAAAACCTGGCATGTATGGGCAAATGCCTTTCTAAGGGTTTCTCTGAGCTGTTTATCATCCCAAGAAATATCGCTTCCCCTTCCGCCAAGCGCGTAAGCGACCCTTGCCATCACTGGATATCCTATTTTTTTGGCTGCTTTTAAACCATCTTCAATGCTCCTTACAGCTATTCCTTTTGGCGTTTTTAAACCAATTTCATTCAGTTTTTTGTTGAAAAGTTTTCTATCCTCTGTGTTTTCTATTGCTTCAGGGGGCGTTCCGAGAACCTTGACCTTAAATTTTTCCAGAATTCCCTTTTTCCATAACTCTATGCCGCAGTTCAAAGCAGTTTGGCCGCCAAAGGAAAGAACTATACCGTCAGGCCTTTCTTTTTTTATGACCTTTTTAACAAAATAAGGGGTTACAGGAAGAAAATAAACCCTGTCAGCAAGATATTCAGAAGTCTGAATTGTCGCAATGTTCGGATTTATTAAAACTGTCTCTATGCCCTCTTCTTTCAGAGCTTTGATTGCCTGACTGCCTGAATAATCAAACTCTCCTGCCTCGCCTATTTTCAGCGCCCCGCTTCCTAATATCAATACCCTTTTCGGTTTTTTCATTTCATCACTCCTAAAAACACATCAAAAATAAACTCTGTATCCACAGGTCCGGGAGAAGCTTCCGGGTGAAACTGAACACTTATCCAGGGCTTGCTTCTGTGCATAATCCCTTCGTTTGTTCTGTCGTTTGCATTAGTAAACCAGGGTTTCCATTCTTTGGATAGGCTTTCAGGAGCAACAGCAAAGCCGTGGTTCTGGCTTGTAATATAACATCTTCCTGTTTTCTCCTCTATACAAGGCTGGTTCTGGCTTCTGTGACCAAATTTAAGTTTATAGGTGTCCCCGCCCGCTGCAAGAGAAAGTATCTGGTTTCCCAGACAAATTCCGAAAACCGGCATTTCACCATCCATTAACTTCTTAACAACCCGGATCGCTTTTTCAGATTTTTTCGGGTCGCCGGGTCCGTTGGAAATGAGAACGCCTGACGGTGAGAAGCTCATTATTTTTTTAAAGTTTGCATCAGCAGGAACCCTTACAACCTTCACATTTCTTTTAACAAGGCATCTTATTATATTCTCTTTAACACCGCAATCTATCAAAACAATGGTTTTATCCCCTTTCTTATTGTACGTTTTTATCTCTTTTGTTGTTACCTCAGAAACAAGGTCTCTTTCATTGGGGTCTGGTATGTTTTTGGCTTCTTCTTTTAACAAATCCAGATCTGTTTTTTTCTCATACGTCTGAAGTATTCCGAGCATAACACCCTTTATTCTCAATCTTTTTGTAAGTGCTCTTGTGTCTATTCCGCTGATTCCCGGGATTCCGTTCTCTTTTAACCATTGGTCAAGTGTTTTTTCAGATGTTGCATGAGAAGGCGTTGCGCACATTTCGCTTACAACATATCCCTTAATCATTGGTTTTGGGGATTCGAGCCCCTTAGAAGACACGCCATAATTCCCTATTAAGGGATATGTTTGGCACAGAATTTGGCCGTAATAAGAAGGGTCTGTTATTGATTCAGGATATCCAACCATTCCTGTATTAAAAACAACCTCTCCAGAAACCTTGGCAATGGCGCCAAAACCCTTTCCTTCCCAAACGCTTCCATCTTCCAGCACAAGAACTGCTCTGGTTATAAAAACCCTTCCTATAATTAGTAAAACAGTTTTAAATAATTTTGGAGAAGAATGAGGCGGCTTCCTGGGGTTCCCCCTCACCAGAGAGGAGTACAACCCAGAACGCAGGGGGGCTTAACTTCCGTGTTCGAATTCCCCCACCACTTTTTATGTTTTTTGGATCACCGCTTTTTTGAAGAAGCGGGAGCTCTCGTAAAAAAGCGGTGTATGGGAACGGGTGTACACCCCGCTC
>QMZY01000034.1 GCA_003663415.1 Candidatus Aenigmatarchaeota archaeon | reverse complement strand
TTAAATCAATTGAGGGCGGCTTGCTTGAAAGGCCTGAAAGAATTATTATCCTTTCTGTTGGAATAATGCTCGGAGAAATTAACAGGATATTTGTTGTGTGCGTTTTGATATTGATTGCTTTGTTTACAAACATAACAGCTCTGCAAAGAATAAAAAAAGCGCTGAAATAGTTATGATTTTTTGGTTTTTGTTTTCTTTTTGCTTTCTGCTTTTTTTGCTTTCTTGCTTTTGGTTTTTTCAGTTTTCTTTGGTTTTTCAGATTTTGTTTTCTCTGCCTTTTTTGTTTTTGGAATGCTTCCAACCAGTTCAAACGCGCCTGTTCCGATGGGAGCAACCTGATTCATCATTATGTTTTCTATAGCCCCTTTAAGTTTATCTCTTTCACCTTTTACAGAAGCATTTACAAAATGTTTTTTTGTTTCTTCAAATGACGCCCTCACAAGAACAGAGGTTTTTTGTCCTGAAATCCCGTATCTGCCTATTGCTTTTATCTCACCGTCAACAGTCATTAAATCAGCAAGCAACATAATGTATCTTATATCCACATCAAGACCCTGCTCTTCCATTGTGAACTTTGCCTGCTCAACAATGGTGTTTCTTGCCGCTTCTATACCCAAGACATCATATATTTCAAAAATATTATTGCAGGTTGTTCTTGTAGGGTCAATGCCTTCAATATTAAAAACCTTTTTGAGATTGGAACCTAACGTACTTATAACCCATTCATCCTGTTCCTTGTTTACCACAACCTGAGAAACTCCCTTTATCCCTTTTATATGGCTTTCCAGAAGCGAATATTTGAGTTTATACAAACCTCTTATGTCATCTTTCTTATACACGACTTTAAGTATGTTATTATTTTCTATTTTTGTTTCTATACCACGAATTCTGATTTTCTTTGGAAGCTTTTCTATGTCTATATTGTACTCTTTCATTTTATTTGTGTCAAGCTTGCATTTTATCCACAGTTCTGTTAAATCTATGGTTGTGGATAAAACAATATCTTTCATTTTTATTTCCTTAATCTCTTCAGCAACCCTCTTAACCTTCTCAATATCCTGGTAATCCTTTTTCAGATAAATTGTCATTGTAGGAGTTTTTGGTTCTTTTCTGGCATCAAATATTTCTATCATTCTTGGCAAACCAAGAGTGACCTGAATACCAGCTGTTCCTGCAAAATGATATGTTCTCATGGTCATCTGTGTTGCTGGTTCAGAAAGAGACTGAGCCGTAACAATACCAATGGGTTCTTCTGGGTCATAAACAAACCTTTTATATAAAGATTCAATCTTCTCTATTATCTTTTGTTTTTTCTTTTCAGTTAATTTTTTCTTTTCAGCATATTTTTCTATCTCTTTTATATATTTTGGCGGCAGCATCATTCAGCCTCCTTTACGTACTCTTTCCAGTTAAGACCGCCCCAATAAGATTTTGAGGGGTCCATCCCGTCTTCACCAGCATAAAACTGAATTATCTGGTCGTTGGAATTTCTTATGCTTGTATCACGCACTACTTTCAAATCCTGAAGCGCGTTCATAAGTCTTCTTTGCATATATCCTGATTTTCTTGTTCTGAGGGATTTATCCATTAAACCCTCTCTTCCATTCATTATATTCCAGAACAATTCAAACGGCGTTAAACCGTCTTTGAAACCTCGTGCAACAAACCCGCGGGAAACAGGAGACAAATCAAAGGGTTTTATATGCGGAAGTGTTCTGTAAAGATAACCTCTTTTTATTCTTTTACCCAAAATTGTTTCCTGTCCGACTACAGCGGCTATCTGCGTTGTGTTTATTATAGAACCCTTTGCTCCGGATAAGGCCATAACCATAACATCTGTTTGTTTTACATTTTCAGCCACTATGTCGCTAACTCTGCTTACACCCGAAGCAAGAGCATTCATTACTTGTGCCTCCAGAGAATCTTCAGCAGTAAGCCCCGGCAATATCGATAACTGCTGCTTTTTATATTTTTCAATGAGACTGTTGGCTTCTTCCTGCGCTTTATCTATTTCTGTCTTTATTTTTTTTCTGATGTTTTCAGGCAGATCAAGATCGGAAAGAGCAATTGAAAATCCTCTTTTCATTATAAATGCTGTTCCCAATCTTCCAGCATCATCTATGAACTTCTTTACAATTTCTTTGTCATCAAACATTTTTTCAAGCTTGTTTATTATTTTTCCTTTGAAGGCGCCTGCTGCCTTTGCGTCTATCGTGCCTGTTATTAGTTCACCGTTTCTTATTTTAACCCACGCGTCATATTCACAGTTCTCTTTTATGCATTCGTCACAATTTCTGCAACAGTTTGCTTTGAATTCCATATCAAGTTCTTTTGGTAAAAGCAAGCTGAACAGTTCTTTTCCTGTAAATTTATCCTTTAGTGGAAGTTTGATATCGATTCCCGCATCTGCAAACAGCTGCGCAGCTTCTTCTCTGGAAATAATGGTTCCTTTTTTGGTTAAAAGATAAAGACCTGATATCTGGTCAAGGTCAAGACCGACAACAGGACCACCAAACCTTGGAGAAATTATGTTGTGTTTCACGTCCATTAAGCATATTGCTTCTGTTTTAGCTTCTTCTGTTTGTAATGCATGAAGATTCATTTCATCTCCATCAAAATCAGCGTTGTATGGCGGACATACAGACGGGTTCATTCTTAATGTTTTGTAAGGCATTACCTTCACCCAATGAGCCATCATGGAAACTCTATGAAGAGACGGCTGCCTGTTAAAAATAGTGATATCACCATCTTGAAGCTGTCTTTCTATAACCCAATCTGTTGTTAGGTGTTCAAGCAGGTCTTTCCTGTTCTCTTCTGTGACCTTTATTCTTCTCCCGTCAGGTCTTATCACATAGTTTACTTTTCCAAGTTTAAGCAAGTTTTTTGCTTCCTTAAAGTTAAGTTTAGTAACATGAACAGGAACTGTAAGTTCCTGCGCTATTAGTTCCGGAACACCAACTTCATTTATCGATAACCTTGGGTCAGGAGATATTACTGTTCTTGCAGAAAAATTAACCCTTTTACCCAGAAGATTGCCTCTTATTCTTCCTTCTTTTGCTTTTAATCTCTGAATTATCCCTTTTAATGGTCTTCCAGAGCGGTGCCTTGCAAGAGGAACGCCTGTGAGCTCGTTGTCAAAATATGTAGCAGTGTGATACTGAACAAGTTCCCATAAATCATTAATAATGAATTCCGGCGCGCCTATGTCAATGTTTTCTTTTAAACTTTGGTTTATTCTCACTATATCAACTAGTTTATGGGTTAAATCATCTTCCGACCTCTCGCCGCTTTCCAAAGTTATGCTTGGTCTCATTGTTACCGGCGGAATCGGAAAAAGGGTAAGAATTAACCACTCCGGTCTGCCGCCTTTAATTCCGATTGCTTTTAAATCAGAATCAGGGATTTTTTCAAACCTTTCTCTTATATCAAGCGGTGTAAGCTCTTTTTTGTCTTCATAAAATACATAGGGTTTTACAAAGTTTATTTTCTTTTGCTGTGCGTTGCAATGCGGACAGGTGGACGGCTGTGTTGTTTTCTTTCCAGACTTCCCACCAATCATTATTCTTCCGCACTCTCTGCACGTGTATTTTAACAGATAATAAATAACTTTTGTATAAAGAACATGAATTACCGGTTTTGCAAGTTCCAGATATCCAAAATGCCCCGGACACTCGCCAATGCCACCTCCGCAGGTTCTGCAATGGAAACCAGGATCTATCACACCCATTCTTGGATCCATTACACCTCCTTCTATAGGATACCCGTCGGCATCGTACAAATCAGAGGTCACAATTCTAACTCTGGCTATATTTTTTATCTGCTCAGGTGACAGTATACTGAAGTCAATTGAACCTATTTTGTATTTCATTATAACTCCTTTGGATTCATTTTTGGATAAACGCACATGGATTTTAATTCATCCATGGCAAGTTTAAATGCGTATGAAATTTCAACCCATACAATTTGGGCATCTTTGCACGTTGGACAGTATGTTTTATTTTTGAGTACATCATGAATTGCAACCAAACCACATTTTGTGCAAATAGGAATTTTTGTAAGGTCTGAATCAAATCTTTCTTTTAATGTCAGAGCTGCGCCATGCCCTATCAAACACTGCTGCTCCATTTCACCTATTCTCAACCCCCCGCGTTTTGCCCTTCCTTCTGTTGGCTGTTTTGTTAAAAGAGTAACAGGCCCTCTGGACCTTGCATGTATTTTGTTCGCAACCATATGGTCAAGTTTCATATAATACAACACCCCTGTAAAGATTAAAACATCGTATTTTTTTCCTGTTCTTCCGTCATAAAGCGTTTGTTTTCCGTCATCTCTGAACCCCATTTTTTTCATTAATGCTCTTATTTCCTTTTCTTTTGGATGATGAAAAGCAGAAGAATCAAGAATTTGGCCAGAATAAGACCCTGTTTTGCCTGCAAGCATTTCCAACAGATGCCCAACAGTCATTCTTGAAGGGATGGCATGAGGATTAAAAATTATATCAGGAACCACGCCATCGGATGTGAACGGCATGTCTTCCTGAGGAACAAGCAGGCTTATTACACCCTTTTGTCCGTGTCTTGAGGCAAACTTGTCCCCAAGTTCTGGTATTCTTTCATCCCTGACCACTATTTTTATCATTTGGTTCGCATCAGGTGTTTCTGAAATAATAACTTTGTCTACAATGCCTTTTTCACCATGTCTTATGGTAATAGAAGTTTCTCTTTTATTTTCTATGTCGCTTATAAATTCCTCTCCAGAAAGGAACCTTAACGGAGATATTTTACCAATTAATACCGCGTCAGACTCTGCTTTTGTTTCGGGGTTTATTATTCCGTCTTCAGCTAAGTCTTTGTATACTTCTTCTCCTCTGTGACCTTTTATTCCCGGTTCTGGTATTGTTATCTCATCTTCCTGCCCGCCCCAATATCTTTTCTTCAGAGTTTCATATGTTCTGAAATAAAAAGACCTGAACATGCCTCTTTCTACAGAAGATTTATTCATAACAATAGCATCGTTCAGGTTATAACCATCATAGCACATAACTGCTACAACAATATTCTGCCCTTCAGGAAAATCTTGCATAATCTTGCTCGTTTTCGTGGTTACAAGAGGTATCTGAGGATAAGCAAGGATATTGAATTTTGTATCTGTTCTCAGAAGAAAATTATTACACATGATGCCTATTGCCTGACCAACCATTTTTGCACCATAATTTATTCTGTCTCCTCTGTTGTATTCAGGATAAGGTATAAGTGTGGCAGAAAGACCAAACATTGTAATTGGATCAAGTTCAAGATGTGTGTGTTCTTTGGTTACATCTTCTGGCGTTAAGGCTATGTAGCTGTTTTCTTCCTCTTCAGTGTCCAGATACTCTATTATGCCGTGATTTACAAGATAGCTCCAGTCTATTTCATTTTTTTTAAGTTTTTCTATATGCTCTTTTGTAAGTTTTGGCTTTCCATTCTCTACAATTATCAACGGCCTTCTTACCCTTCCATGACTTGTATTGATTCTGATTTCTCTGAGTTCAGGATAATGCGCAATATTTGCCTGATAAGGCAAAAGACCAGCCCTTCTTTTTTTCTTAAAATCATTTACAAATTTTAAAGCATCCTGTACATGTGCTATATATTTACCATTAAGATAAATGTCTGCTCTTTCTGCTTTTTCATGGCTTTGTTTTTTCATTTTTCACCTTTTAGGAAATTTAACAATCTTTCCTCTTCTTTTGGTTCCAAGCCGGGTGTTATCTCAGCTGTTAATGCAAGGTGTTTTCTCAAACCTATGGAAGAACCTTCCGGTGTTTCTGCCGGGCAAAGCCTTCCCCATTCTGTTGGATGTATCTGCCTTGCTTTGAAATGCTCCTGTGTTGATGTTAATGGTGAGACTATAGATCTAAGATGAGATATTGTTTTAACAAAAGAGCTTCTGTCAAGCCTTTGCGACACTCCTGTTCTCCCGCCTATCCAGTTGCCTGTCGCCAGAGATGAGAGAATCTGTTTTGTAACAGCGTCGGCTTCTATTATTCCCTGAATTGAGGACTGTTTTCCTCTTTTCACAAGCTTCTGGTAATTATAGCTCATTTTAGCCAGCAAACCCCACCTGCCCAAAAGTATAGACCTGAAAAGCTGGCCCAAAAGCTCACCAGCCATTAAAAGCCGCTTGTTGCTGTAATGGTCTATATCGTCTTCTGGCATCATCCCTATTGCAAGCATTATGGTTTTTCTTACTATTTTTGCCAGAACCTTGGCTTTTTCTATCCTGTCATCCACAGATTGACCTATATGAGGGAATAGATATCTGTCAAGTATCTGATTAACCCTTTCCAGTCTGTAATCCTCGGAAACTTTTAATTTTTTACCAATAAGTTCTATGGCCTCGTCTTTTGTTGCAACTTCTGTCTGGTAGAGATTAATATAAAGCTCATTTAATATTCTCGGCTCGTCTGAAATTTCCATACATATTTCCTTATCTGTTTCCAAGCCCAGAGCTTTCATAAGTATTACCACAGGCAATTTTCTCAGGTTTGCAAAGGATATTGTTATTTCCCCGTCAGGTTTTCTCTCTATTATATGTCTTTGCCTGAAGCCGGACCTCTCAGAATTTATTCTTACGGTAATGCTGTCTCCTTCTTTCTCAAAAATAGGTTTGTTTGAAGCAATTTCTTCTATCATCACAAGAACTCTTTCTGTCCCGTTAATAATAAAATACCCTCCGGGGTCTTTCGGGTCTTCATCAACTTCCAGCAGCTCTTTTTCTGTTAATCCAAAGGTTGAGCATATGTTTGACCTTACCATTATCGGAAGATTACCTATGTGCACTGTTTCCGGTTTTTCCTGTACGTTGTTGATTATGGGCGTGATAGTTACATATATCGGTGCTGTATATGTGAGGTTTCTTATTCTGGCTTCATTGGGAAATATTATTCTTGTAGAACCATCAGCTTCTTTTACAATCGGTTTTTCTACTCTGACTTTTCCAAATTTTAGTTTCAGGTCTCCCGCTTCAGGATTAAGTTTTACGGTTCCTATTTCATTTATAATTTCCTGGATTCCGTGCTCTACAAAATGGTTAAAAGAATCTATCTGAAAATTTATCCAGCCTTTCTCCTTTTCAAATGCGTCTATTAAAGGTGAAATACCCATACTAATCATCTGGTGTGGTTATTAAACGAACATAAATTATTTTGAAATAACCAGCCTGTAATATATGGATTTACCTGCTGTCGGAGAGTTTCTTGTTATTTTTATAACGTCTCCTGCTTTCGCGTTTATTTTTTTTATAACAGGGTCAGAATCCAAAATTTTTGGTAATTGCTTTTCCTGAATCTTTAATCTCTCTAAAAGTTCTTTCTTTTCTTCTTCAGAGAGAATCTCGTGTTTTGGCACGAGTTCATGTTCCAATATGTCTACTTCTATATATGATCACCTTGAACGTTCTTAAGGAACACGGTTCCTAAGCGGGTGGTATTCACCACCATGCGGGTCCAACGTTCAGTTTAATATTTTATTCGAACAGGTTTATAAACTTAACAATGGGCCAAATCCTGAAATAAATATGAAGAAATGTTGTTCGGTGTTTTTTCCAGCTCTTTTTCAAGGTCTTCGAATTTTGCAAAAAAATCTGGGTATTTTGTTCTAAATAAATCCGGTTCCTTTTTTTTCAAATCCTGTATATTTTCTTCCATTCTACCAAAAAATTCATCCATAAACCCCCTTTCCTTTTCATATTCTTTTTGCGTTGTAACTATGCAAGCACAAGAATATGTAACTATTATTGGGTTATCATTCTTTTTTATTAAGCTTACATGGTCAACATTGTCAGCAAGCGTTTTTCCTGTTTCCACAATTTCAACGCCAATATCATATAATCCGCACATAACTTGATTATCCACAGACCCCTCGCTTTCTTTAACTTCCATATCTATTCCATTTTCTAAAAAAAATGCTTTGGCGATTTTTGGACATTCTGAAATAATAGTAGGTGTTTTGCCTTTATTCAACATTTCCTTTATATCATCTAATTCATAAATTCCTGTTTCACGAGAGGTGATAAGAGTATAAATGATTGGTTTTATACCGGTAGGTAATGCATAATATCCGCATTTTTCTAATTCCTCTTTTATAACCCTGTCTCTTTCAGAAGACAGCAATTTCCCATTTAGTCTTATTTTATTTATTTCATCCCATGCCGTGCCCCTGTCTCTCATTAAATCATAACCTGCTCCTATAGCAATAGCAATCTTGCCCTCTTTAAAATTTCTTGGAAATTCCTGCGGCCTCATTACAGAAAAATATGGAGATTTCTTTCCATGAATGAAGTTATCATCAAG
>QMZY01000033.1 GCA_003663415.1 Candidatus Aenigmatarchaeota archaeon | reverse complement strand
CTATATCTCAACCAAAACTCACAGGCGGATTTGAGGCGTTGTTCTATAAGAGATAAAGCATGAAGAAAACCATATTCATGGTCTATTCTCCTTCTTACACTGTTTCCAAGATACCTAAATTTTTCTTTATCTATAAATATTTTTCTTACATTTTTTCTTAGTTCTTCCAAATCCAAAGGTTTTGGTTTATTCTTCATTCAAAACATCACCTTCTCCCCCAGCCTCCGCGACGGGGCGGTGCGGTGATGCCTTTCACCGCACGCTTTCTTGTGCCGACCTACCGGTTGGCAAACGGTAGGTTCGGGGAGACCGCCGCGGATTTTTTCGCCACCGGGACATCAACCGGGCACGACCGGTTACGGGGAAATGCTTTCCATTTCCCGTTTAGTCCCAGGGCGGGCTGTTTGGGGTTCTATACAAATTTTTGATATCTTTGTCTTCTATGGCTCTTTTCCATGTTAATCGCATCTTATCACCTCTCCCCCAGCCCGAGCCTCGGCGATGCGGGCACACAACTTCGGGAGACCACCGCCGATTTTTTCGCTCTCGGGCGGGCTAATCCCGCCCTTGCGAGCGGGCTGTTTAGGGTTCTCCTCAAGGTGTTTCCTTTCAAGTTCACATTCAAACCAAGGCATAACTATTTTACCTGTTTTCTTACATTCTCCACATCCTTGTAACTCAGGTGGCAATATTACATGGAAAACTGGTTCAAAATATGGACAATCTCTACATTTCATGGGAGACCACCGCTCTCGGGCGGGCTGTTTGGGGATTCTGCTTACATCCATTCCCATCTTTGTTTCTCAACATTCCAAACCAATCTCATACACGGATGTGGTGGTCTATACAACATTTTCATCACCCCGTTGAGATAGTTTAAACTTTTCCAAAGGGACAAATTTGAGTTCCGTCGCCTCTATCACCTTAACTCTCTTGCTCTTGAACACCCTACCCTTTACCCACTCTGGTTCTATGTTCCGTTTCATATTCACCACTCTATGTATGTGTAATCTATCTTCATATATTCTTGTTTACATTTCTCACATTTATAAAGTTCCTCGTCCTCCTTCATTTTCTTCACTAAAACACATTTGCTCCCGCATTTCGGACAGAACACGGAAACCACCTCGAAATCGGAAAAAAGAAAAAATCAATCTTCAAGTTTTTCTATCTCCCTTTTCAGGGCGTTCAAACATTCTTCTCTCGTGTCGAAGAACGGCGAAATCACACCGCCACCTGCGGAAGACACAATAAAAAATCCATACTTGTTGTTCTTGTATTTCCTCACCGCTATCAGATGCTCGTGCACAACACCCGAAAAGTTTTCCGTTGTTACATCTGTTATATCTCTGAATTCCTTCTTGCAGTAGGGACATCTAAAAGAATGGACACGTGGCATGCTCACACCTTTATAATTTCCGTCGCAAGAAGACCACACGTTTTTAACGGGTGGATGAATTGCGACATAACATTTAAATACTTTTCCCGCATAAATATCCCTCAGAGGTTTGGGGACTATAAGTCCTCAAACGGGGCTGTCGGTGAACCAGCCCTTAACCGTGCATGAGCCCTTTGGCTCTGGGTCCGTGACCCGATAAGAGCCGAAGGCGAAAGCACGGAAGCCACCTATTTTAATAGGTGGTGGTTCACGAAGTCGATCTTCAGCGACTTCCAGAACCTTTTCAACTCTCGCTCCTTTTTCCGTTGCTCTTTACCCAATTTCTCCAAAAACTCGTCTATTTCGTATACCATATCACTCACCGTCTGGAATTGGTATCACCGCAACAGGCACTACCTCGTAGTTCTGCTCGCCCAAAATTTTCTCCACTTCCTTCCGAACCTCTGGTTTCAAATCATCTAAAAAGATTTCAATTTCCTCTCTTGTTACACGCATATTCTCACCTTTTTACGGTCTTCTTGCGACAAAACTCATAAAATTTATGATTAAATCTCGGAAAACAACGCCAGCAAACATCGATTTTGAAAGGATAAGTTCCTATTTTCCTTCCGCAATACTTACAAATCAAGCCCATAGAATCACCTAAAACTCCATCCCGCAATTGATACAAAACTTGATCCTCTTGCCTTTTCTCGTTACGGTTATTATTTCCCCACCACATCTCCTACACTTTTCTTTCATAGAATACACCCTTCGGTTTCGGAATTACTTTAACTTCATATCCTATAAACCCATCACTCTCGATACTAACCACGATGTAGTTTTCGGTTTCCTTCACATCTATTATTCTGCCCCTCATAACAAACACCTAAAACCTTTGAACAAATCCGCACAACTTACATTTAATTAATTGATAACCCTGCTCATCCTCTCCAGCGAACTCAAAATTATCTATCTCCCAGCCGAAAATATCGCTGTGAACTCCTATCACCTCACCGCAACCCTCACACTTAATCACGGTTTTTCTTTCCGATTTCCAATCCATCCGTTACACCCTTTCATCTACTTTAAATTTTTTCTGGCAGAACGGATTCAAACACTCGTAGTAGTCGTGATTCAGGTCTGGCTGTCTGACCGCTTCGTTTCCACAAAACGGACATTTCACCATTTCTTTCACCACCTAATCCTCAAAAGTTATGTCCGCAAACTCATCTAAAAGAAACTCCCTATACCACTCCTCATCTTGGGTTAGTTTCCTCTTTTTCATAGGAATCACCGCAAGAAGACCACCCGTCTTAAACGGGTGGAGGGATTGCGGATAATTTTAAATAATTTGAAGCCATATATATAACCATGCAGGTTGCAAAAAGTATTACGGTGAAGGTTTCCAAGAGAATTAACAGAGATAAATTTCTTTCTCTGAGGAATTTCTTTAACACCTATCAAACCATAGCAAGGTTCTACTATTCTTACATTCTCGAAAATTCTCTGGAAGAAAAACTCGTTTCTGGAGAAATAACCTCTAAAGATTTGAAAAACATTCTCCATCAAAAACTTTACAGACAAATTAGAGAAACTTTTGATATAGGTTCTCAAACCGTTCAAGAAATTAGAGATACGGTCGTGGGGGTTATTAACTCCTATGCTCAATTGGTTAAAAATGGTAAAAAGGCATCCTTGCCAAAGGTTGAGGAATTTACAGTAAGGCTTAATCATCCTCGTGTAGTAAGCGTTTTCGAGCATGGTAAAGAGTTTGATTTTTTCTTTAAGGTAAAGGTTAATGGAGATAAGAGAGTTGCCGTTCCTATTGAGTGTGGAGAAATGCAAAAACAATTGCTTAAAGATGCTCTGAACGGAAAGTATAAAATCGGTGCTTTTCAATTGGTTAAAAGAGACGGATGGTTTTACTTCGTTATTCCTATAAAGAAAGAGGTTGAAATAAAACAAAAATACGATGGAGTTGTTGGTGTGGATTTGGGATTGAGGTATAATGCAGTTATTACTTTGCTTTACAAAAACGGAAAAATCACTAAGGTTGAATTTCTGAAATACAGAAAACTTATGCACAAAATAAGAGAACTCTGGTATCGTATAGATGAGCTTAAATCCATGTTGCCAGAAGGTCAAAACACAAGCAAGAGAATTCAGAGATTGTGGAAGCGTATAAGAAGGATAAACGATTGGATTGCTCACAATGTCAGCAAAAAAGTTGTTGAAGTTGCTAAAGAAAACAACTCCATGATTGCTATGGAAAATCTTAAGAGATTGTATCCTGTTAAGGGTAAGAATTCCAGAAAGAATAACAGAAGGATTAGCAATTGGATAAGAGGTAAAGTAGTTAGATATACCATCTACAAAGCGAGATGGGAAGGGATAAGGGTTAAACTTGTTAATCCTAAAAATACTTCTCGAATTTGCCACCTCTGCGGAGCGGAAGGTTTCCGCAAGGATGCAATTTTTGTTTGTAAGCATTGCGAACACACCTATAACGCCGATTTCAACGCATCTGTGAACATTGGCATTAGGGCAACGCTCCCTAATGCCAAGGGGTGCGTAAACCACCCCGTAGGGCTTATCGCCCTACAAAGCCACCCGTTTTAACGGGTGGTAGTTTACTCGAACCACCCGCAAAACATAATACAAAAAAGAAAAGAAAAAATCACAAAACATGTTCCTCGTGCATATACTTTATGATGTCAATTTCTTTCAACTTTTCCAGAAATTCACTTAATTCAAATACTTCAACGCTGTTCTGGTTATGCTCGTGTTCCTCGTAAACCTCTTCCGCATTTCTTCCTTCCGTTATTTCCAAGTCCCAACTTCCATCGCTCCAAATTTCAAGAACGACAAATTTCGGCATTTTCATCATCCAACAAAAACGAAATCAATATGTCTCGCATCAGGAATGTATTCCTTTATCTTCTTGTCGAGCCACTCGTAAACTTCCTCGTAATCCTCGAAATCGCTGTATATCTTATCGTATTCATCCTGAATTTCGTCCCTTATCTCTCTTAACTTTTCTCTATCCTTTTCCCCCGTTTCTATTAGGTAATAAAATGTTTCGTCCGTTTCAGGGTCGTAAAATTCAAATAAGACAAACTTCATACTAACCACCTATCGGAGTGTAGCCGAGTTCTTTAACGATTTCAGCAAACTCATCGTAATGCTCTTTCCAATATCCACCTACGGGAGTTACCGTTTTTTTCGCCTCGTCCACTTCCACTATGAAACCGCTTGCTCTCCACTCAAATGTTTCAAACCCGCACTCACAGCAGAAACTCCTCACGAACTGTATGGTTTGCTGGTCTATGCACTCCACATGCTCTGCACCATTACCATCTTCTTTAGGTCTCACCACCCACTCGCTGTATTCGTCGAAACCCTCGTAAAACTCATCGACAAATTTCCTACATTCAGGACATAGAAACTTTTTCACGGAAATCACCTAAAAATTAATCCTCTTTTGTAAATTCTTTTACCAGTTCTTTAACTCTTTCATCTATCTCTTTTTCTATCTTTAGTGAAAATACACTTAATTCAAAGCATCTTTCCGCTATTTCTTTATCGCTTATATCAGCAAGTTTTCTGGCAATATGACTCAATCTCTGAATACATTTAACAAGTTCTGCTACCCATATCGACAAATCTACGTTTGACTTCACGGAAATCACCTACTTTCTCACCCTTATCAGCGTTACAGGAGTATGCTCTGTTTTATCTTCGAGCACCCAGAACTCAAGCATTTCGCTACCGCAGAACCTCGCTATCTTCCCGACATCCACCTTACCGTTTATTACGAATGTTACATCGAACTCCCTTGCATAATCGCTCAACAATTTCAAAATTTTCAACAGGGTTTTCGTCATAACCACCACCGTTTGGAGATAAAAAACCAAAAACGGCTTCGGCATTTAAGAATGTTCTTTTATCCAATTAATCGCTTTTTTAATAGCATTTTCTATTGTTGTAAGTTGTGCTACCCATTCTATTACATTACCGTCTTTGTTTGTTACCCACGCATCATATTTTCCTGTTGCTGGTTCTCGACCTATCATTACAAAAATTCCTTTTCTTCTATTTTTGAATACTGACATATAATAATCTGGTTCTGGATATACATACTCTAAAAACCAATCCTTTACTTTCATTTAAATCACCATTTAAAAAAACCAAAAACGGCTTCGGCAACCCCCACCTAAAAAATAAAAAAGATGGAGATTGCCGAAGCCGAAAAACAAAACAGGTAACGCTCGTTCTAAAGAATTCGAGCCCCGTGATGGGTGAAAAAGTTACAAAATGCTCTTCACGATTTCCTTCTCATCTTCCGAGAGTTCGTTTTCGTAATCTGCAATTGAAGCGAGTTTCCTAATAATTTCCTTTAGTTTTGCCTTCTCCTCCTTCAACTCTTCTATTCTACCTTCCAACTCTTCTATCCTACGCTCCAAATCCCTCATTTTCCTCTCTTCTCTGTATTTTCTCACCCTTTCCAATATTCGCTGACCTATTTCGTTTCTCTCCTTCCTGAAGTGCTTGCTCACGAGCGACACATCGCCACAGTAGGTTTCGTAATCGTATGTGTGCGGTGTCTTCACATACACGGTTATGTGAACGGACACAAAGTCATACACGACATTAACCCCGTAGTTCTTCACCACCTCAATCTCTTCCTCGCTGTATCCTCTTTCGAGGAAGTGCCTCTTCATCCTCTCAACCGCTTTTGCGATTTTTTCCTTGAAATGCTGTTCCTCGTATTCCTTTACCACCTGCTTGAGCAACTCCTGCGTTTCGCCGTCGAATCTGTCGATGCCTATTCCTTGATAACCTATCGCCCCTTCCCATCTTTCAGCCATCTCGCTCACCGAGACCCATCACGGAGTTTCTCGTTCTTCTGGATTAAGGTTTCGTGCCTCACCGCCTCGTGAACTACCACCTATTAAAATAGGTGGTCTTCTTGCGACGGAAATTATAAAAGCGGATACACTTTTATCTCTGTTTTGAAATTTCCGAAATCCCTTACATGAGTTATACAGATTTCGCTTAACTTCATGATTTCACCCGAAAATCGGTTCAAAGGTTTCCACCTTTTTTTCCTTTCCATACATTATACCGAGATAGAACAGTTTGAAGAAGTCCTCGTCTGTTAGTTTGCTACCGTTTTCGAGTTTCTCCTTTATCTCATAGTAAAACTTTAATCCCGTTGCGTCGTTTCTCCTTTTTATTTCGGGTAAAATGTCGTCTGACTCCATCCAAACCAGAGGCGGTAAGGTTTCGTGCCTTGTCATCTCATAAAAAGAAAAGAGAAAAGAAAAACTAAATATCCGCTACCATCAAACTTTCAGCACCGCCTTTTTTTGCTCTAAATTCTTCTATTAATTTTTTGTTGCATCTAAAGATAACTTCATCGTCTTTCATACAATCAGAGATGACAAGGTTTTGCGTCCGAAACCCTCATAAAAGAAAATTAAAAATAAAGAACACCAGCAATATCTCTTAACGGTGCTGTTTCATAGTTTTCAATTGCTTTTTTCAAATTATCTGCTATTATAACATCGCAATCTAAACGGTTTTGTAATTTTAACCTTCTATACGCTCTGCTTATTTCTTGTCTCGCCTCTTCCTCGCTTTTTTCTAACGCCTCGTAAATGTCTATAATTCTTTGTAATTTCTTCACTTCTTGAAATGCATGGTATAGCCTGTATCCATGACTAAAATCTTCTATTCTCACTCCACCGAAAACGCCGTAATATGGATTTGCTATCGCTGTAAGAAACACTATAATCTTTCCATTTCTGAAAAGGATTGCATACGCTTCTATGCATATATCTCTAAAATTAATAAACTCCTTTACCTCTTCCATGTTTTCAAGTTTACATATTAATGCTCCATCACCGTTTCGCTTTTCCTGTTCCATGTATTCCTTGAACCATTCGTTTAAATTTTTTGCTAATTCCTCTTTCGTTGCTTTGCCATCTCTTGCCAATTCATACAATCTATCCGCTAACCAGTGTCCATATACCGCTGTAAAACTACCGTCTTCATTTTCTTTTATAATATATCCTCTCGCTCCCATTCAAACCAGAGGGTTTCGGATTTTGTGCCTTAACCGTTCATAAAAAGAGAAAAAAAGATTTATCTCTTTTTGAGTGCTTTCTTTATCGCTTCTTGTTTATTTCTCGCTCTAACAAAAATTGGTTTGGATTTTCCGCCAAATAGAATTTCATCTATCGGAGACGGTTTAAAGGACACTATGTATAAATTCCCTCCTAAAGGGGTTACATCTTGGACTTCTTCCATACAACCAGAACGGTTAAGGTTTTGTGTCCGAAACCCCCATAAAAAAGAAAAATCAAAACTGATAAACAAGCCGTTTAACAAAATCTATAAACTTTTCCTTTTCCCCGATATACACTCTACGATATACCCCATTCAATTCTTCATGTTTACTGTTATTCCTTACACAGAGGATATACTTTCTTACCGCTTTTACCGCTTCTCCAAATCTTCTTAATCCTATCGCTTCTTCGTCGGAAATATTCATGTCTGTTATTACTGCGAGTATATCTGTTTTATACATTTTTGGGTTTATTGTATTAAACCACTCGTCCCCTGTCATAGGCAACTTTATTATCGTTTGCTCATTATCTGTTTCTATATGATAATACTGATTGTGTGCTATCACTTTACAATCTATCTGTCTTAAACATGCAACTATAAACGCTTTTGCTAATTTTTCTGGTTCTCCCTTCATACTTCCTGAACAATCAAGCAGAATTATTATTTTCGGTCTCTTCATTTCTAATATCTCTTTCGTTCTTTTGAACGGTTTAATTTCTGTTAAATTCTCTAAAAAACTTCTGTTAATTCTTTTTCCGATGTAATTTTTCTCGTAGAATATCTCGCTACTTTTTATGTTAAAATTTCTTAAAATTTTCTCGAATGTTTTTACAATCCCTGTTTCAGGTCTATAGTATGATGAATCGTATTCACAAGGTCCGTCTCCTCTCTCATATTTCTCGCTCTTATCAACGAAAATTCTGTAATACTCATCGAATACACTTTCTTCCCTGTATACAAATTCTCTCAAAGAATCATACTTTTTTCTCGTTTTTATAACCTTTTCCATCACTTCTATTATTTTCTCAGTCGAAACATCCTTCTTAAAAAGTTCACCTTTTAACTTATCTACTATTTTTT
>QMZY01000032.1 GCA_003663415.1 Candidatus Aenigmatarchaeota archaeon | reverse complement strand
TTAGAGGAATAGTATCATTATTTAAAAATACCAAATACTTTCCTTTGGCTGCTCGTGCTCCTTGATTACATGCCTTGGCAAAACCCAGATTTTCTTGATTATGGATAACCTTTACATTAGGATGTGTTTTTGCAAACTCATTCAAAAATTCCTTTGTGCCATCCGTTGAGGCATTATTAACAATGATAAGTTCAAAGAGATGATTTGGCGTTACTGTATAAAGGACATCAAGATATTGTTTAATATAATCAGGATTATTAAAAACAGGGATAATGATAGAGCATTTATTGACATCTTTTACATTTAAGGCGTGTCTTGTTCCCTTAGGAGAGCAGGACAAATAATGAATTTTAACTGCTTTTATTAGATAATTTTTCCCCTCTTCAAAATTTCCGCTAGAATAATATAGATTAACGCCAAGGCTAAAATAATGCCCTGCTAATAATTTTTTATTCTTAGCAAAATCATTAAAATGCTTTGATAGAATAAGTTTCATTGTCTTGGCACGAATAAGAGGAGGTTGATAATTAAGAGAATCAGGAGTGTAAAATGAATTTAATAACGAACTATCAATATATCTAAATTGATAACACTTTGAAATCCTAATCCACAATTCCCAATCTTGTAGATAAGGAAGTTTTGTATCAAATCCTCCTACTTTTTCAAAACATTCTTTTCTTACGAGAGCAGCTGGAGTTCCTATAAAATTTCCTTTGAGAAGTTCCTCATGAATATTGCCTTCTTTTTGTTTAACCCAAAAAAATGGTATATAAATTTTTTTATTATTTTCTATTCTCCAAAAGCCGGTATAAACAACCCCAACCTTTGCTGGTGCATTTTCAAAAACTCTCATTTGCTTCTCAAGTTTTTCTGGGAGCCATTCATCGTCATCATCTTGAAATGCTATATATTCTCCTTTAGCTGCTTTAATTCCTGTATTTAATGCTTTTGGATACCCTTTATTTCTTTCATGCTTAATATATCTTATTCTTTCATCTCGTTTTTGAAATTCTTTTATCACTTCTTCTGTATTATCCGTTGAACCATCATCGACGATGATAATTTCAAAATCCCGATAAGTTTGATTTAGAACACTCTGTATAGCTCGTCCTATTAAATGTGCACGATTATAAGTCGGTATTATTACACTAACAGTTGGATTTTTTTCTGACATAGTTTATTCTTCCTTATTTTGCGGACTAATAACCCAAAGCTGAATGCATATATTCACGGTTATATTTTTCTAATCTAATCATACTAAAGAATATTTCGGCATTTTAAAATAAATGTTCAAAAAATTTGGCCTTTTTCAAGGTCTTCAACGACCTGCCTTATCTCATTTTCCCCGGGGTGTCTTTCTAAATAATCCTTATATACTTTACAAGCATTTTTTGCATACCCCAGTCCACGCAAAATTTGCCCAAAATTCCAAATAATATCGCGATTATCCGGAGCCAATTCCATGGCCTTAGTGATATGATGAAGGGCCTTTTTTATATTTCTCTTTTGCCAATAAATACATGCCAAATCATTGTGAGCCAAGGCAAAATTTGGATCAAGTTCTAAGGTCTTTTCAAATAATTTTATGGCTTTTGTCTCTTGACCATTATTGTATAATGCCTCAGCTTGATAATAATATCCTTTTTTTTCTATATGTTGAGGATTTTGTTCATACAAATCAATTGTTTTTTTTAACTCGCTTTCTTTAGAATTAATAGTTAGCAAATGAAATTGTGAACTTAGAATTCCATCTAACATTTGGGTTGCACTATTTAAATTGGACAATAATTTATCATTTGAACCGAATTGCTTCAAAGCCTTATTTAAAAAAGTTATACCTCCTTTAATTTTACCATCAAGAATCATAGCAATTCCTAAATTATTTAAAGCCGCCAAATTTGGATGATGTTTTAGTGATTTTGTAAACTCTTTTATTGCTAAATCTGGTATAGGGAAATTACCAGTGAGCAATATATTACCAAAATCAAGATAGGCATCTGATAATGCTCTGTTTTTATCTTTACAATATCTGATTTCCGGATATAAATCGTAAATTGTATAATATTTTCTCATAAGTTTTAGTATTCTAATGGTTTCTGAAACTAGGAAATCACGATTTTCAGGAGCACGGGAAAGTGATTTCTGATGTATACGATACTTAACAAGAGGTGTTTTAATAAATTTAAAATTCAAAACTTTAGCTGATTTTAACCAATAATGATAGTCCGAAACAAGACCCTGCTCAAATAAACCAACTTTTTCAATACACTTCCGTTTCATCATTACAGTAGGAGCGGTTACTAAGTTTATTTTAAAAAGTAATCTTAAAAAGCTGTTTGAAGTAAAGCTAAATTCAGGGAGATATTTTTGAGCTATAACCTGACTTTTTTCATCAATAATCCACATATCAGAAAATACAATATCAATGCTGGGATCTAACCGAAACTTATTTATTTGAAGTTCGAGTCTATTGGGTATAGAAACATCGTCACCCGGGGCAAAACATATGAATTTGCCATTAGTCAATTCAATAGCTTTATTTATAACTTTATCTATTCCAAATCCTTTATTTCCTATGTTTTCTTGATAAATATACTTAACTCTAGAATCTGACAAGTACTTTTTAATAATATTCCCTGTATTATCAGTAGAACCATCATCAAGAACAATCAGTTCAAAATCTTTAAAACTCTGGTTTAGTATGCTTTCAATTGCTTCAGAAATATATTTTTCATGATTGTAAGTTAGCATTATAACGCTAATTAATGGCATTTTTTAATTACCTCTACTATCTGTGATATTTCCTCCTCGCTTATCCAGGGATGCATAGGTAATGAAAGAATCTCATTACATACATTCTCAGTGATCGTTAAGCATGAATCATGTCCTAATCTTAAATAAGCTTTCTGTCTATGAACAGGAATGGGATAATGAATTTGTGTTTGTATTCCGTTTTTCTGGAGGTATTGTTGAAGCATGTCTCTATTTTTGCATCTTATCACATATAAATGATAAACATGCTTAGCAAAATTCCTTTCAATAGGTAAGATTATGCCTGTATTTTTTAACTGGTTATTGTAGGTATTTGCAACTATTCTTCTCTTTTTGTTCCACTCTTCAAGATATTTCAGTTTCACTCTCAATATTGCTGCCTGAATTTCATCCAATCTGCTGTTAATACCTATAAAATCTTGATGATATTTTTGAGATGATCCATAATTTCTGAACTTTTTAAGCTTTTCAGCTAACTCTTTATCATTTGTAACAACTATCCCACCGTCCCCATAAGCCCCAAGATTTTTCACCGCATAGAAACTGAAACAACCTAGATCACCAATGCTACCTACTTTTTTACCTTTATATTCTGCACCATGTGCCTGACAAGCGTCTTCTATTACAAATAAATTATATTTCTCAGCAAGCTTCATAATTGGTTCCATATCTGCTGGATGACCATACAAATGCACAGGTAAAATTGCTTTTGTTTTATTCGTTATTTTTTTCTCTATTTTAGAAACATCAATGCAATATGTATCAGGCTCAATATCAACAAAAACCGGTCTTGCTCCATTTCTCATAATTGCATCCACCGTTGATATAAAAGTATGGGAAACTGTTATTACCTCATCACCCTTTCCAATTCCAAGGACTTTAAGTGCAAGAAAAAGAGCGTCAGAACCCGAATTTACGCCAACAGAGTATTTTGTTCCAATATATTTCGAGAAATCTTCCTCAAATCTTTTCACTTCTTCTCCTAAGATAAACCATCCACTTTTTAGAACCCTTTGAACTGTTTCCGTTATTTCTTCGCTTATTTCCGCATATTCGGTTTTTAAATCAATGAAAGGTATCATGAGTCATCACCAATTCCTTTTAAAATTTCAGGGAACTCAAAAAGTTTATCTAAGCAAAAATCAGGTTTCAACTTCATTAAGAACTCTTTTGACCTTATTCCATAAGTAGCTGCAACTGTTAACATTCCAAGTTCCTTTCCTGAAGATACGTCTACTTCAGAGTCCCCTACAATGATGAAATTATCGCTTTTTGAATTTCTCTCGATGTACTCCTTAATCAGTGGCATCTTATTTTTCACTTTCAATGGCGAATCTACCAATATTTCCTTAAAGTAGTTAGTCAATCCAAAATTGTTGAGCTCCCAGAAAAGATTTTTTTTATTATTTCGTAGTGTTGTGAGTACTAGATCAACTTTATTTTTTAATATCGATAAGATACCCGAGCATTTTGGTAAGAGTTTATCGAATCTTAAGTATTCCCTATTTTCTATCTTTTTTAGCCATTCATTTAAAAATTGCTGAATAAACTCTTTAGAGGTCTCAGGGAGGATTTCTACTGTTTTCTTACCAGTTTTTTTAAGCTTCCAAAATTCTTCCTTTGTAAGTGTATTTGGCATTCCATAAAAGTCCAAAATATCTGTATGTACTCTGTAATGCCTTTCTGAGGTATCGATTAGCGTTCCATCAAGATCAAAAAATATAGTCCACTTCATTTTTCACACACTGCATATATTTCTGCTGCTATCTCAGGATATTCCTTACCAAGTTCATAAAAAGCATCCATCATTTCTTTAGTAAACCACCTTTCTATTTGAGCATTAGTAAGTGGCTTCAAAAATACTCCTCCCATTTCTTTGATTTTTAGACCAGCAGATTTTATATCTCTCTTTAAAGTTTCTGAAGAGTAAACTCTCCTATGACCTAATTTTCTATCTAAATCATTCCGTTCATCCACCTTTTTTAATAACCCCATTTTTACGCCGGCTTGCCTATGGAGAGAATTTGCATTTGGAACAAGTATAATAATTATACCATCATCTACTAACCAATCTTTTATCCTTGTGAGAATTTCTATTGGATTTTCCATGTGTTCTAATATATGGCCTGCTAAGATCGTATCAAACTTGGCCTCAGATTTATACTCTTCAAACAACGAATGAATCAGTTCTAAACGTCCCGATTTAAAATATTCAGGAAATCTGTGCTTTACTTCTTCTATAAAATGTTCACTTCCTTCTAATCCCACAACTTTGTCAAAATGTTTAAAAAGATACTCTGTCATTTCACCGTCAGCTATTCCCATTTCAAGAACAGTATTTCCTTTAAAAAATTTGCTTGCTGTGAGATACCTATAATAGACTAATTTTTTGTGGAAATTACCCCAATCCTTTTTGAAACCACCTTGTGAATCATACCACTTTGCTACTTTTTCAATTATCTCCTTCTTTCGATTCATACTCCTCACCTTAATAACTCATTTTCTTCCATCTATGTTTATTAGACTTTAACCATTCGAATTCTTTTATTAGACCCTCTCTCAGTCTCACCCTAGGTTCCCATCCCAAGTTTTTCTTTGCCTTTCTATTATCTAAGACCATCTTTTTTAGCTCCATAGGTAACCTTTTCCTACCTTCCAGCAATTCCGACCCCTCACCTTCTTTTACGTCTTCATATATAGGTTCTCCATCTAAGTCAAAGATCTCAATAATTAATCTTGCCAATTGTTTAATACTGGTTCCGATACCTGTGGAAACGTTAAAAATATCATTGTAGACGATGTCACTTTCAATACATAAACTATGCAAAGAGACAACATCACTTATATAGATGAAATCTCTTATTTGATCTCCACCCCACACTACTGGCAATTGTCCTTCCATAGCCCTTTTTAGAAATACTGTTAGCACTCTTCCATACCATTCCTTGGGTCCATAGACAATTGAATATCTCAAACCAATCGTAGGTATTCCATAGTACTTATTATAAATATCAGCATATTTTTCTACTGCAAGCTTACTAATCCCATATTGCCAGTTAGGATTAGTGGGGTGGTTTTCATCTTGAGGAATATATTGAGCTTGACCATAAACACATGCAGAAGAAGCATAAATTACTTTTTTAACACCATTTTTTATAGCGGCGTTAAAAACATTCAAACTACCCTCGGCATTAATTTTTAAATCTTCGATAGGATTATCGATGCATTTAGTTATCTCTAATTGAGCTGCTTGATGCGAGATGACGTTCACACCTCTACAAACGTCTAAGAGCTTATCGTAATCTAAAATATCGGCTCTAATTACTTCAATATCCTTCTCTAAGTGTTTAATATTTTCTATAGAACCAGTACTAAAATTATCATAGACAATAACTTCTGCGCCCTTTTTGACTAAACTCTCTACAATATGAGAACCGATAAATCCGGCACCACCGGTAACTAAAACTTTTAATTTTTCAATCTCCATCATAAAACACCTCTTTCCAATATCGGCACATTTTTACGATTTTAAAATCCTTTACAGGTTCTAACTTTTCTCCCGCTGCCATTTTTAGCGCGAATAGTGGAGTGTTCACTCCTGCAGCTATTGTTAAAGGTAGACTGCCGGAAAATCTTGGGTTGATCTCAAAAAATCTTACTTCGTCACCATTTTTAAAGCACTGAATATTTGCGGGTCCCTTGATATTTAGTCTCTCTGCTATTTTCTTTGCAGGACTTATAAGTTTCTCATCTTTCTCAGTTTGCCCTTTATAAGATATACCTGCTCTTGTTTCTATTCTTTTTCTTGGTACAGCAGAAATCGAATTTTCCCCATCACAGAAGACATCTATCGTATATTCCTGCCCTCTCCCTTTCTCTTGAAGCAGGGGATCTTTTACTTTCTTTATGAGAAAAAGTTCTTCTTCGTTCTGAATTTCGTATATATCTCGGCTACTCACTCCTTTTCTGGGTTTTGCTATTAAAGGGAAATCCATGCCTGAATGAACAAGAAGATTTTTAATTTTGCTAAAATCATCAGCTAAAATAGTTTTTAGAGTGGGTATTCCCTGCTTATTAAAAAAATCATATGTTCTAAACTTGTCATTGCATATCATAACAGTATCATAGGAGGACAATAATAAGTAAGTCGATTTCTCGATGACATCTCTGTTTCGAGCAATGACCTCAAGTTCAATATCAACAATTGGGATAAGTAAGTCAATAGATTCCGAATTGATTATATCGGCAAGTGTAGCTATATAGTTTTCTTCATTAATAGCAAGAGGAACTTTGAAGAATTTGTCACAGAATTTCGATCCCGCTATATTTTTTTCCTCATTAATGTCTGTACCAACTATGAATACATTAAATACATCTTGCTTTTTCAACCCTTTTATAACAGAAAGAGCTGTGGTACTGCCTACACCCGTTATTAGGACTTTAAAACTTCTTCTCATTTCCCTTAGCCATTTTTTTAAAAGTTTCATAATCTCTTATATAATCATCTTCGTCGTAAAAATCGGATGCCAGGACTAGACAAACAGAACCTGAAGAGAAATTATTCAGTTCACGCCATATCATAGGTGCCACATACAAACCATAGTAGGATCTATTCAGATGAAACCTTTTTCTTTCAAATCCATCATCAAAAATAACGTCAAAACTACCACTCGCGGCAATTATAAATTGTTGGAGGCGCTTGTGGGCATGTCCCCCTCTTGTTTCACCACCAGGGACATCGTAGAGATAATATACTCTTTTAATTTCAAATGGTATGTGCCTATTCTCCTCGATGAATGTAAGGTTACCTTTTCTATCTGTTATCTTAGGAAGGTTTATTATTTTGCATTTTGATAAATTCATTGGAGATTCCTTCTACTTTAAATGAATAATCCAAATTCAATAAATTTTGATCATTTTTAAAGCTGTTATTTATGAGAAAGATCTGAAAAGATGTTAGTTGTTTTTTCCATCTATTTATTCTTTGTGAATCTGGAGGTTGACCAAAATTTTTGCGTGTACCCCAAATGCCATCTACACATTTTAAAGTTTCTGTATCTTCATTAACCTGTATTAAAGAAGGTGACCAAGCAACATTTAAAAAATTACACAAATCCTGCGTGACGGAATGCGGATTATTAACTAAATTTTCATATTTTATTGTAAACACTCTATTTGACTTTTTTGTTGCTTCAAATCCTTTTTGATTACATATCTTCACTGTTCTTATCGCAGCGCTGATGTCTTGAGTAAAGTCTGGAGCTGGTATGCCTTTTTCCCTATACCTTTCTCCTACTCTCAACATAGAGCTAATTACTGCCCTAGGATCTCTTACACAAAAAATAAATCTTGCTTTTGGGAAAACCTCTAATAACTCATTAAAATATAAAACGTTAAATGGTGTCTTCTCACTCAAAAGTATTTTCCTTTTTCTTTCGGCATAAGGCAACAGAAGTCTCTCTATCAAAAAACCAATTTCCTCATCCACCTGTTGATAGGTACAAAAAACATCAATCCTTTTATCCGTTATTGATTTATGAAGTAAGTTTCTCAATTCTATAATGTTAGGAATTCTGTCAAATTCAGGACCTCCACAAATTTCTGGATGATTATTTAAAATACACTGTATAAGTGTCGTTCCAGACCGAGGAGATCCACCTACGAAAATCAACCTTTGTCCATAGCCAAATTTTTCTAAATTCATAATTGCCTTTTCTATATAGGCAGCTGTTGTCTGGGGATTAGAAGTGTAACTGAGTAAAACCTTTAACCTTTTTCCATTACCCATTCTTACTGAGTTTTCAATGACCTCATTCCATTTTTTAAGGAATTCCTTTATCCCAAATTTTTCCACCACAGTATTTCTTGCTTCTTTACCTATTCGCTTAGCAAGCCCTTTATCCATCAGAAGCATTCTGATTCTTTCTCTCAGATACTCAATATTATCTGAGATATATCCATTTACCCCATCAATAATG
>QMZY01000031.1 GCA_003663415.1 Candidatus Aenigmatarchaeota archaeon | reverse complement strand
CAACCATAATAAATATAACAATAATTTTAAGCTTTGTTTTTAACAATCTCTATCACCTTTTCTATACTCGCTTTTGTTTGCGTTCTTTTTGACATCTCCTTAACTGTGAGTAGTTTTTGTTTCACTTCCTCTTCTCCTATTAAAATCACAAACGGTATTCCGTTTTTGTCTGCAAACTCAAGCTGTTTCTTCAAGTCCCTGCCCATAACATCTGTCTGTACACAAACACCTTCTTTTCTCAGTTTTTGTGAAACCTCAATCACGTTTTTCTTTACAGAATCATCAACGCAGGCAACAAACACTTTTGTTTTTGTTTTAGGTGTTCTGAACAGGTTTTTGGATATCATTGCTTCATATATCCTTTCTATTCCAAGGGAAAACCCGACTGCAGGCGTTGGTCTTCCGCCACAGGACTCTATCAAACCGTCATATCTTCCACCGCCAGCTATGCTTTCCTTTTTATCTTTTAAAACAACCTCAAATATAGGACCTGTGTAATAATCCAAGCCCCTTGCAAGACTGAAATCAATCTCCAAGCCTTTAACACCGTAAACTCTGGATAAAGAAACAAGCTCTTCAAGCTCTTCCAAACCGGAAACAGCGAGAGAAGAGTTTTCAAGCCTGTTTTTTGCCTGTTTTATAATATCTTCTAATTTGCCTTTTGTTTTAATTAATTTTAGAAGGTTTTTTGTTTTGTTCCCTATAAGTTCTTTCAATTCCTTTTCCACAGCCTTTTCACCGATTTTTTCCTTTTTATCCAAAACCCTGAGAACTTCTGTTTGGTTTTCAATATCCAAAACATCCATTATTCCGTTCAAAACCTTCCGGTTGTTTATTTTTATTATAAAGTCTTTTAACCCAAGAGACTTCAGCGACTCATATCCAACAGCCACACACTCAGCATCTGCGTCAGTCCTTTCCGAACCTATAATATCAATGTCAGCCTGCCAGAACTCCCTGAATCTTCCCGCTTGCGGTCTGTCATATCTCCAAACCCTGCCTATTTGATATCTTTTGAAAGGCTTAGGTATCTGAGGATTAGATGCAATAATCCTGGCAAGAGGAACAGTTAAATCAAATCTCAAGCTAAGCTCTCTTTCACCCTTATCCTTAAAATAATAGATTTCCTCCTTAATCCCGCCGCCTTTTTTTGCCAGCAGCTCCCAAGATTCAAAAGCAGGCGTTTCTATTGGCAAAAAACCAAACCTTTCAAAAACAGCCTTAACAGTATTGAAAACATACTCTCTTTTTATCATTTCCTCTGGAAAAAAATCCCTTGTTCCTCTTGGCGGTTGAAACATTTTCTCACCGTTTTTCTTTTAACTTACCATTTTTTATTATTTCTTTTCCGTCCGAATATACGGTTGGCTTGTCAAACACACAATCAAGATGAATGCTGCTTTGGTTTTTTCCTCCAAAACCCGTGTTTGAACCAAAAGCAATGTGCGCTGTTCCTTTGGCTTTTTCACCTTCTAAAACACTCTCCTCTGTTTTTGCTTTCGGGTTTGTCCCTATCCCAAACTCGCACAAGACATTTCCGTTCTTCGCAGAAAACAACCATTTTCTTAAAACCCTGTTTCCAACCTCGACGGCCTTTCCCTTTTCTATCACAATCTCAAACGGTTCTTTAACTTTTCCTATCCTTCCAAATTTTGTTTTTTGATAAGGAGAGGCAACAAGGTCTATAATAACCTTTCCATACGCCTTGCCCTCAACGGGAGCAAAAAAAACTTCACCATCAGGAAGGTTTATCACACCGCTTTGCTTTAACATACCACAAGAATTATAAACTTTCCTGTTGTCTCTGTAAAGAACAAGGTCTGTTCCCCTTTTTGTGGTTATTCTTATTTCATTCCCTAAAAACCTTTTTATTTTCTCCCCTGTTTTTTTAATTTTGTTATAGTTTGCAGGAACCGCTCTGATAAAAACATCATTTGTTATACCAGGCATACTCACTATCCTGCTTCCGTTTTTAACAGCTTTTTTGGTTGCTTTGGTGTGCGTGAAAGAAAACTTTGTAACAAACACAATAACATCTGAAGCAAGCATTGCCTTTTCAACTTCCTTTCCCGGTTCCTCACCGTCAACAGACCTCTCCTTTATCAAAACAAGCGAGCATTCTTTTGAAAGAGGCTTTCCTGTTTTCCATAAATCCTTTGCAATGTCAAGCCTCTCTATATCGCACACTATTAACACGTTCTCTTTCTTAAGCTCAACGCATTTCCACACAGTCTTACACGCTTTTATTCTTTCCATAAATGCTTTTGATTATTTCCTCCCCCTTTATTCCCTTCAGGTACTCAGCAACCTTTTCTGGAACAAGCTTTTCCCATTCTTTGCCTTCAGCCATTCTTTTCCTTATCTCTGTTCCAGAAAGAATATCCCTGTTATATAATTTATGGAGCTTTGCTTTTATACCACCCTCTTTAAAACATTTCAACACGTGCGTGTTTCTCGAATACGCCCTGTCAAACTTGCAGTGTTTTTTTATGTTTTCTGTCCATAAATTGTCATTAAAAAAATCCCTTGCACAAAATATCTCATAGTTTTTTATCCCCAAAGCCTTTAGCGTTCTCTCTATCATTTCCTTTCTTTCTTCTGCAGAAAACGGGTTCCTTTTTGTTCTTGATTCTTGGGCAGAGCCTATAACTATGATTATTTTGTCATTCTCTTTCAGAATATCTTTAATAACACTCAAATGACCTGAATGAAACGGCTGAAACCTTCCAACAAAAAGTGCAGTCATATTATATATTTGCTAATAAATAAAAAATCAATCTTCAATCAGCATTTTTTTCTTAACAGCAGATTCTGATATCTCCTTTGCTTTTTCATCTGCTATTTTCAATGCTGTTTCCTCATCCACTTTTTCAAGCTCTTCTATGGCACTAAGAATATCTTCTGATTCCTTATCAAGGGGTATGTCCTCTTTTGCAAACGCGTGCTGAAGTTTTTCTTTCACCTCGTCTATTTTGCCCTCTTCCAAAGCCTTTTGCACATCCTGATTAAAAAGAATATCATTCAAATGCTCAATATCATAATCCAATATTTTTTCCACAAACTCGCTTTTTTCTTTTAATTTTTCATGCTCTTTCATGGCTTCTAAAAGAAGAAGCAGCTGCTCTTGTTTTATTAAAGACTGTGCTTCCTGCTGTTTTGTATTGCTTTCCAACCTCAAAGCCTTGATTTTCTGTATGTTAAGCATTTTCAATGCCATTGGCTGGCCTTTGGATTCTATCATTAACTGCCTGATTTTTTCCTGAATGTTTTTTATCTCGTCTGATAACTGCTCTATTCTTTTTTCAACTCTTGTTCTCTCTTCAAGAATCTCGTCGTTTTTTAAATGCGTAAATATGTCTTTCCCAAAGGTTTTTTTAAGAAAGGTCTTTAAATTCATGTTTTCACTTAATATTTTGTCTTGTATATATTTATATAAAGCATATTGGAACAAATATTTAAAAGAGTTTTATAATAAAATCTTAATTGAAAGCCTCCGTGGCTCAACTGGTAGAGCATCTGACTTGTATCTGATCTTTTGATTCGCTGTTGCGAAAATGAAATCAAGACGGTCGTCTGACATTTATGAAGACGCAGCAAGAGATCAGAAGGTTGAGGGTTCGAATCCCTCCGGAGGCTTCATTAAGGCAAAAACAAAAGAACAGCACCTATAATTGCAAGAACAAAACCAAAAACTATTCCATTCACAGCAAAAGAATCCGGCTGATGACCCTTGGCAGAACTAGTTGCTACAGGAAAAACAAATATAAACAAACCACCAAAGATGAGAAGTATTATTCCCAACAACCATCCAACCCATCCAAACATGTTATTCTTTTAATATTTTTAAACTAATATATATATAGGTGATACTATGGTTTTCGCAAGAACAAAGCTGATGATGGAAGACAACTGTTTTGAAGAAGACCCGGGAAGGGTGTATATAAAATTTGTCGGTCCCGGTGTTACAAAACTTTATTCAAAAATGTATGAATTAATGAAATCTGTTTTCAGGGTTTCTGATGCTGATATTCAGGAAGTGGAATACGCATGGGGCAAAGGAGAGAAAGGAGAAAAATTTAATATCAAATGGTGGTTACATAAAGATATGGATATATTTTCTTATCTTTATATAAAATTTTCCCTAACAGGCGAGGGCACAGAAAAAAAGGGGGTAGCGAAAATAACAATAAGAGGATTATTGAGAACAGAATACCCGCAAGACACTGTATGGCAAAGGTCTTTATTTTATGAACTGCTAAGAACCATGTGGCACAGAATTTTTTACCATAAAAAAAGAGAAGAATATGCAGAAGAATGCAGGCATTCTATAATTCTTTTTGAAAGAAAAGTAAAAGAATACTGGGAAGCCCTAAAAAAGGAAATAGAAGGAGCGTAGATATGGCAAAGATAGAAATTCACGATGATTGTTTAGAGCCAGACAGATATATTTATCTTAGTTATAAAGGTCCTGATCCATGGGCTGTTAATAAAAAACTTGCAGGTCTTTTAAGGCTTCATTTCCATGTAGGCACGTCCAGTGTCTGTAATCAAAGAATAAACTGGGATATAGTTGGAGAGAACATATCTTTTTATTCTGTCTGGTGGGTAAAGAAAAGATTTACAAGAAACACAAGAATGCGTGTTGAAATAAAAATATTGGGAAAAAAATCAAAAGCAACAAATTACGGAGAATTTATTATGGAAATCAATCCATGGATTCAGACAGAATTCTCAACATGGGGGTTTTTACTAAAACCAGCATGGCTTATATATTCGTATCTTTTTTATGACAGAGTAAGAAGAAAACACATTGAAACATGCAGAAACATGATTTACAGTCTCAGAAACAAACTTAAGGAACATTTCAATCTCACGGTGACAGAAACCACAGAAGCGCAGGGCGTTTACGGATGATGATAAAATGGTTAGAGAAATTCTTTATCCGCCTCTCATTCACTGGAAGAGCATAGTGAAGGGTTATATTTCAGGAAGCCTTATAATAGGCGCTGTTTTTAATCCGTACGGAATTTTTATTCAAATTCTTTTGTTTATTATAGGACTTGCTGTGTTTTTTGATACCATATTCCCATTGGAAAGAATGATGTATGCTGTTCAGATTTGTTTGTCTTCAATATTCGGCGGTGTAATAACTCTCATTTTAAGCCTGACGAACCAGGCATCTGTTTATATGCTCTTCATATTCATTGCAACAGTATTAATGTATGCAAAAAAATTATCAACGAAGTGCAGATTTTACTCATAACCGCTGTTGTATTCTTTTTGGCACGAAAAAATTGAATATAACAAAAAATAGGAGTTCATCCTATGCCTTATCTTTGTTCATTAGTTAATAAAGGTGAAGTTTACAAAAAAAGAGACGGCAAAGCTGTTAAATATTTTCTAAGAATTACAGAACAAGTTTCTCTCTAAATATTCTTTAAGAAACATAGAAAAATCAGAGTTTTTTTTCGCAAAATCTATAATCTCTTTTTGTTTCATAATATTAAATCCCTTTGAAATGCTTTTAGCTATATAAGACGCTATTCCTTTTTCTCTCAAACCCTTTTCTGAATTAGAAAGAAAAACCTTTATAACTTCTTCCGCGGTCTGAATTTTTCTGTAAATTTCTGCTGTCCAGTTTTCACCTTCTATCCACAGCTTTCCTGTTTTTTTATATTTGGTTATAAATTGCTTGGAATGCTTCTCAGAAAAAACCCGCGGGCCGATAAGTTTTTTGATTTTTGGAAGCCTTAAGGACTGAAGTTCAAAAACAAGAACACTTTCTTTTTGACCGCTCCAGATGTCATATCCCATAACATCAAAATCATATTCTTTAAACACATTTGCAATCCTTTTTGCTGTTTTTCTCAATTGCGGCCACAGCGTGTCTTCAACAATATTCGGTGTTTTAAAAAGTATAGCTATAAAACCAGTTCCCCTTTCTTTTATTTTGTTTTCAATTTTCTTGACATCCGGTTTTCTTGTTTTGGGAAAGAAAAACCTTATTGAAGGTTTTCCAAGAAAATTTTCACAAGATATCACAAGTTTCGTAAAATTTAAAGCTGAAACAGCAGCTGCAACGTTTCTGTTAGGATCAACAGGGTCTATTACTACAAGAGGAGAGTTCAGAAACTTTTCCGGCATTGATTTGTAATAACCTTCCAAATCTATAAACACTTTTCCCGGTTTCCATTTTGAGCATTTTTTCACAAAATTCTTAAATGTTTTGTAATGAACAATAAGAAGCTCGCACAAATAACCTGAAAAACCAAGGGTTTTTGCATCAGAACCATAGATACCAATTCCTTTTAAAAACCGCTTTAATAGTCTTGTTTCAGGTATGTATTCTTCCTTAAATTTTTCAGATAACCATTCATTATGGAACGGTGTTCTATCAACGCTTGATTTTATTTCTCTCGCATTTTCGAGTTTATAACAGGGAACAATATCAACCCAAAACCCGTTTACAAAACCTCTGACATAAGGATGTTCTGCATAAGCAATGATATGTTTACCTTTGAGTTTTTTTACTATTTTCTTACCTATTTCTAACCCCTGTTTTTCTAAATCATCCCTTGAAATTTCTTTTGGGAACTCTATAAAAACATCAATCTCCTTTTTATCAGGTAACCATGTATTTCTCATCAGGCTCCCTGCAAGCGTTCTCGAGAGATTCAAAGGCTTTATAACAGAATCCGCGGCTGAAAGAATTTTTTCCTTTATACTTTCCATTTCCTTTTCCTGTGTTTTTGAAGGAGTGATTTTTTTTAAAACAGCAAAAAGAACTTTATCCATATCTATTAAAATATTAAATCATATATAAAAAGATAAAAACAAGTGGTTCTGCGAAATTAATTCTTGAAAAAGGTATTACTGATGTTGGTTTTGCTGTGGTTAGAATGGTTTTATCTAAACAGATTTAAATTCGCAAAACCAAGCAAGTTAAGTCCAATTTTTGTTGGTTCACAATAGTCAACTGCGATTTGGGAAATTATAGAAAATGGCGGCGTCTTACTTCCCATCAAAGAAAATTATTTTTCTATTTCTTAAATCAATTCTAAATCTCCAAATCTGTATCCTACATCTTTAAAATCTCTATAAACTTTTGGAGTAATTTCATTCGGAGTTATTTCTATTCTTCCACCCCACTCTCCTAATCCACTATATGGGAGTCCAGAGTAAAGAACTGTAACTGCTTCTATGTTGTCTTTTCCATAATAACTTCCTTTGAAGATATTTCCAGTATTTTTTTTATTACTTCTTCTGGATTTTCGGCTTCTCCGTATGTCATCCTGGCATCTGGGTTTGATTCGATATATTGCTTAATTTGTTCTTTTATAGCTTGAAAAATTCAGGTCCTTCTATCTCTTCTGCAGCTTCTCTTACTTTTCTTAAATAATCCCTAAATCTTTCATTTCTAGGATCAAATACATATAACGTTCTGCGGATAAACGAAGGTTTGCGATAGCAAACTTTGGGTGCAGCGTAGCGAAACCGTTTATCCGCTGTTAAGTTCCCGCGAATACTTGGAGCGGTCAAGCAATCCGAAAGATTGCGAAGAAGTCGCTGACGGAGGCGCTGTTATTTATATGCAATTAATGAATAACACTGACCGAAATATGGATTTGGATATTCTTCTATATTTGTAAAACCAATATTTTCCAACATATCTCTCATTTGTTCAAATGTATAACCACTAATTACAGCTTTTTTTACACCACTAAGAAATTTTTCACTGAATATTGAGAATTCACTCTGAAGTTTTGAAAGAAGATTTCTTTTTCTTAAGGACCCCTCATAGGATTTCAAGACTTTTTCCATATTCTCTGACGAAACCCTTCCTGTTAACGCTAACACACCGTCATATTTCAAAACTCTATAATGTTCTCTAAGGTACGCTTTTGGATCATCCATATAATATACAACAAACATAGAAGTAACACCATCAAACATTTCATCATCAAATGGAAGTTTTTTTGCATCTATATTATGAATATGAAGCTGCTTGCTATGCTTTGCGCATTTTTTCCTTAGAATATCAAGTGCCTTTTTACTGTTATCAACTGCATATACGATATGACCTTTTTTTAGTAATTCCAAAGTTACATTTCCAGTTCCACAACCGCTGTCTAAAACTATATGGCAATTTCTCATAGAATTAACATGAAAATCTCTAACAACTAAATAAATATCTGAATTTAGAAGGATTTTATCGTAGGCATCGAAATATTTACTTTCCCAGACATCATTTTTCATAATAAATCTCTATCTTGTTTGATTTCATTCGTATATTTTATTCCTTGCATTTTAATTACCTCTAAATAGAGCATAACATACAACTATTTAAACCTTTCGATTATTCACCACTTTATAAAGACAACATCAAAGTGACACCTGCCCTTAAAAGGCTTGCCAACAAAAACTCCTTCGCTCGTTTTACTCGCTCGGTCATGCTACGCTCTCGAGCTTTGCCCTCAGAGGACTTAACAGCGATTAGGCGGGAACTCACTTGGTTTGTGATTTCCCCAAATTCTGCTCAGAACATATCGGCTTATGCGAAGTTTCCCGAAGGGAAATTTGGGAAACCGAAGTGTAACGAGGTTTCCGCATAAGCCGATTTCTTCTTCACTTCTTCTATCTGTTCTTTCCAAAATGGATTCATTTCAAACTCCCCTCAATAACTTTCTTTTCTTTTTCAGTTATTCCATAAATCTTGTAAACAAGCTCATCAATTTCTTTGTCTGTTTTCTTTATTTCTTCCTCTATTCTTGCTCTTTCATCTGTCCTTTTGTCGCCTATTTCATTAAGGCGTTTGTTTAGGGAAAGCATTTTGTCTACGAGTTTTATGAGAGGTTGTTG
>QMZY01000030.1 GCA_003663415.1 Candidatus Aenigmatarchaeota archaeon | reverse complement strand
TTTTTATTGTATTGATTATGTTGAGCAGGAGCTTTCTTATTTTTGATGGAGACTCCATGTTCAGGCCCATAATAGAAACAGAATCTATAACAAGCCTTTTCGCCTCTATTCTTTTTACCTCGTCTATTATTGTTGAAGCGATGCTTATCTGTGCCGGGTCATGATAAGTTATCTTAAACAAACCCTTTTTCTCAAAGCTTTCAAAATCCCACCCAAACTGCAAAGCATCCTCTTTTATGTCATCAGGCTCTTCCTCCAAAGTTATGTACACCCCTCTTTCACCTTTTTGCAGGCCATGCCATAAAAACTGGCATGAAAATATCGTTTTTCCTGTTCCTGCTGAGCCTGTTAAAAGTGTTATAGAATTCTCTGGCAAACCGCCCTGAATCAGTCTGTCAAGACCAAACACACCTGTAGATATTCTTCTCATCCTATTAAATATTTATTTTTTATGTTTAAATATTAAAATTTCAAACAATTGATATGGACATACTGGAGTTTCTGGAGAAGAACAAACAGATTATGGACAATGTAATGAAAAAATATCTGCCAGAAAAATTTGATTCTGAATATATAGAATGGGCTTTTGGAAAACCAAAATACGCTTTTGACACGGAAAGCCTGACAAAATCCCTTGCAGAACCTTGCTGGGATCTTCTGAACCGTGGAGGAAAAAGGTGGAGACCCGGTTTGCTTTTGCTTGTAACAGACATTCTGAAAGGAGACAGAGAAACAGCGAAGGAAATCGCAGGCATGATAGAGTTAATTCATAACGGAACACTGCTGGTCGATGATGTTGAAGATTTGGGAAAAATGAGAAGAGGAAAACCCTGTATTCATATCCTTTACGGACAAGACGTTGCAATCAATGCGGGAAACTTTCTTTACTTTATACCGCTTTTAATCTTAATAAAAAACAAAGAAAGACTCGGGAAAGACAAGCTTGTAAAACTTTATGAAATATATGCAGAAGAAATGATAAACCTTTCTTTGGGGCAGGCAATGGACATATGGTGGCACAAGGGAGGGAAACAAGAAATAACAGAAGAGGAATACTTTCAGATGTGTTCCTGCAAAACAGGGACTTTGGCGAGAATGTCTACAAGAATGGCGGCTGTTATTTCAGACAGACAGGACCTTGAAGAGAAACTTGCTCGGCTTGCAGAATCAATAGGCATAGGTTTTCAAATACAAGACGATGTTCTCAGCGTCACAGGAGAGGAGTTCTCAAAGAAAAAAGGCTTTGGAGATGATATAACAGAAGGCAAGAGAAGCTTAATGGTTATATATGCTCTTCGGCACGCATCCCCAGAACAAAAGAAAAGGCTGCTTGAAATCCTTGGCATGCACACCACAAACAAAGAACTCATTCAGGAAGCAATACAGATTTTAAAATCAGCGGGAGCTGTTGAATATGCAAAGAAAAAAGCAAGAGAAATCGTAAGAGATGCGTGGGAAAACATAGACGGCGACCTTCCGGACTGCGAACCCAAAGATATATTAAGAAACTTTATAAACTTTTTGATTGAAAGAAAAATATAAAAAACTTCTTTTATAAGAAGTTCAGGGATAAAATGAAAAACATGCTTAAAAAATATGCAAGAGTAATGCGCATAGCAAGAAAGCCGGGAAAAGACGAATTCGTGGCATCTGCGAAAATTTCAGCGCTTGGAATTGGCGTTATAGGCTTTATAGGCTTTATAATATTCTTAATATTCATACTTTCAGGGATATAATGATATACACAGTAAGAACAACATCGGGCAGAGAGGAAATTGTGATAGACATAATTATGACAAAAGTAAAAAACGAGGGATTGGGCATAAAAGCAGTGTTTCACCCTGCTGAATTAAAGGGTTATATTTTCATTGAAGGCAAGCTCGGAGACATATACAAAGCAGTCCAGGGCCTTTTGCATATAAAAGGAGTAATAGACAAACCCGTAAACCTTTCAGAAATTCAGCACTTCCTTGAAAGAAAAAAGGACAAAATAAAGATAGAAAAGGAAGATATAGTTGAAATAATCGGAGGACCCTTCAAAGGAGAGAGAGGAAAGATTGAAAGAATAGACAAAGTAAAGGACGAGGTTACTGTTGAGCTCCTTGAAGCGGCAATACCAATACCTGTTACTATTTCTTCCGAGCTTGTAAAGCTTGTGAAAAGGCATAAAACAGAGCCAAGCGAAACACAAGAAACCGAAGCAAAAAAAGAGGGAAGCGTTTTTGATAAACTGGGTGAGTAAATGGGTAAGGTTACTGTAGAGGCACTTATTGACGGAGGAAAGGCAAGCGCGGGACCGCCTTTGGGAAACCAACTCGGTCCTTTAAAGGTAAACATAGGCAAAATAGTAGCAGAAATAAACGAAAAAACAAAAGACATGGCAGGCATGAAAGTTCCTGTTAAAATAACAGTTGACACAGAAACAAAGGAGTTTGAAGTCATTACCGGAACGCCGCCGGTTTCTGCTCTAATAAAAAAGGAACTAAACATTGATAAAGGTTCTTCTGAATCAGGAAAAACAGAGGCCGGTGTTCTAACCGAGGAACAGGCGAAAAAATTAGCAAAAATAAAATTTGGCTCAGATGAAGAAAGACATGTAAACCAGATTAAAGGCACAGCAAGAAGCATGGGCGTAAAAGTTGAATAACTAATTTTAACCAATAAGTAGTGAACACCAAAAGGCTTATAAAACTTTTCCTTAATATTATCCTATGAAGCACTCAACAGAACAGAAAATATTAGGGGCATGTTTTTGGATAATGTTTTTAATTGTAGCTGGATTTATCCTTTTTGGATTTGTTTTTCAGTATTTTTTCATAGATGTTGTTTTTGTTCTTTTTCTGTTTCTTATGGGCCTTACAGGACTAATCTATGAGCTTAACAGAAAAATCTCAGAAAAAGAATACAACGCAGCGAAAAACGCCATTCAGGACATTTACTACTGGGCGCAATCAACACACAGTTTTGCAAAGGACATAAAATCAAAACACGAGAGAAGGCTTCACAGCTTTGACTTAAAAAGAGCAGAACTTCACAAAAAAACAGAGGCGATTGAAAAAATATTCGGAAAAAAGCTGATAGAGCTTGAAAACAAGATAAACAAAGCCATTAAAACATTTGAAAGAGACATGGACATGCTGGAAAGAGTGGAAAAAATAGCAAAAACGCTTTCAGAAGAAAGAGATATATTGAAAAAGCTTATATTAAATGTAAACAAAAAGGAACTGGAAACCCTAAAGAAAATAAAAGAAAAAGGCAGCATGAGTACAAAGGAATATAGAGAAGCCTTTGGAGTTTCGCCTGCACAGGCTTTGAATGAACTGAACCTTATGGTTCAAAAGGGGCTGCTAAAAAAACAGGGAAAGGGCGCAGGAACAAGATATGTTTTGGCTTTTTAATAATATTTAAATATATAGGACATTAATAACATTACATTTTGGTGAAAATATGCTTGTAAGCAAAACAGACTATTTGACAGCAGGCGTTCATATAGGAATGAAATCCTGCACGCCGCAGATGAGGAAATTCGTTTATAAAATAAGAGACGATGGTCTCGCTGTTTTCAATTTGCAGAAAGTAGACGAAAGAATAAAAACAGCTGCTGATTTCCTCTCAAGGTTCAAAAACATAATGGTTGTTTCAAGAAAGGAGAGCGCGGAAAAAGCAGTGAAAAAATTTGCCGAGGAAACAGGAGCAAAGGCGGTTACGGGAAGGTTTTCGCCGGGAACCCTTACAAACCCATCATACAAGGGCTTTTATGAGCCTGACGTTGTTCTTGTTGTTGATATCCTTATAGACACACAGGTAATTGTTGAAGCAAAAAAAAGAAGAATCCCCATTGTTGCTTTGTGCGACACATTAAACACGCCCAATGATATAGACCTTATAATACCTGTAAACAACAACGGGAAAAAATCCTTGGCATTGATTTTCTGGATTCTTACAAGAGAAATTCTTAAAAACAGGGGAGAGATAAAAAGGAACGAGGATTTTAAATTAAAACCGTCTGATTTTGGTGGTGAGTGAAATGGGCGCCAGAAGCATAAAAAGAATGGCAGCAGACATCTTAAAGGCAGGAGTATCAAGGATTAAAATAAAGGACACAAAACAAACAGAAGAAGCAATCACAAGAAACGATGTTAAAAACCTTGTTAGAAAGGGCATAGTTTATAAAATCCAGAAAAAAGGCACATCCAAGTTCCATTCCAAAACCATAAAAAAACAAAAGAAAAAGGGCAGAAGGAAAGGAGAGGGAAGCAGGAAAGGAAAAGCAAAGGCAAGAACACCCAAAAAAGAGCAATGGATAAAAACCATAAGAGCCCTCAGAAAGCTCCTGAAAGAATTAAAGGAAAGCAAAAAAATAGACAACAAAACCTATACAAAGTTTTACATGAGAGTGAAGGGCGGCGAATTCAGAAACAAAAAACACCTTCTCGGCTACTTAAAAGACCATGAGCTTTTAATAGAAAAGGAGAAAAAATGAAAACAAGGGTTGTTCCGCACAGAAGAAGAAGGCAAGGAAGAACAGATTACAGAAAGAGATTGAGGCTTTTAAAATCCGGAAAACCAAGGTTAGTGGTTCGCAGATTTCTGAACTCTGTACAGTGTCAGGTTATATCCTATGAAAAAACCGGAGACAAAACAATTGCAAGCGCAAGCTCGCTGGATTTGAAAAAAGCAGGCTGGAAGGCGCACGCGGGAAACATACCTGCTGCATATCTTGTTGGTTTTTTGTGCGGACTCAGAGCAAAAAAATCAAAAATTAAGGAATGCGTTCTGGACACAGGCCTTTTCACATCAACACAAGGTTCTTCACTTTACGCTGCTTTGAAGGGAGCTTTAGACGCCGGATTGAATATACCACACTCCGAAGACATTTTGCCTTCTCCTGACAGAATCAGCGGAAAACACATTGCTTCCTTTGCAGACACCCTTAAGAAAGAAAAACCAGAAAAATACAAAAAACAGTTTTCAAACTATTTAAAAAACAAACTCCAGCCGGAAGAGCTTCCAAAACACTTTGAAGAAACAAAAGCAAAAATCGCAAAACTATGATTTTTTCCACACGAGCCTGTTTTTCACCCACACTTCCAATACCCTGTGCAAAGGGATAAAAGTTTCTTCCTTGTTTTTGTATATAAAGTACGATTTTTTCAGCTCTTTGATGTTTTTTCCGTAAACAGTTTTTTTGTTTTCAGGCGCTCCTCTGTGAAGGATAATTATTTTTGCCTCTCCAATCTTCCCTGTCCATTTGAGCTTGTTCAGAACCTGAAAGACCATAACAGAATCCTGTATTCTTTATTTACACCACTTTAAGGGTTTATGTTGTTCTTGGGACTTGTAATTTATTTGTGTCAGGAACTATAAATTTTAGTGTTTGTGTTTAATTTTTATCCGCCCAGAAACCTGATGCCAAGCATAAACAAAATGCCTATTATAAGAAAACCAAGCGAACAGAAAGACCTTTTGGCGCTTCCCTTGTATGCTTTATGAACTTCTGGAACAAGGTCTGACGCAGATATATAAAGAAACCCGCCGGCAGCAAACGCAATAAGAAAAGGAACAACATTTTCAATGAGGCTTGAAATGAAATAACCTATAACACCGCCCAAAATACAGGTTGACTGCGCAAGGAAACTGTACAGCAAGGCTTTTCTTTTTTCATGCCCGGCATAAACCAAGCTTCCAAACAAACCAAGCTCCTGCGGTGCTTCATGAAACACTATCATTAGCGTTGTTATAACACCTAAAGAAACACTTGCGAAAAAACCCGCAGCTATAACCAAACCATCAATAAGGTTATGAATAGCATCGCCAATAAGCATAATGTAACTGAATGGATGAACTTCACATCTTCTGCAATGGTGCCAGTGAAAAAAGCCCTCAATTACCAGAAAAAGAAGAAAACCTATGATACCAAAACCAAAAGCATTCATAGATGATACTCTTTCCAATGATTCTGGAAAAAGATGAAAAAAGGCGCCACCAAGAAGAGCGCCAGCAGAGAAAGCCACAAAACAAAGAAGCAACCTATTGAGCAGGTCCTCTTTCAACCACAATGTAAAAATACCTATAAAACCGAGCAAGCTGTTCAAAACAGTTGCGATCAAAACCCATATCAATATATCCATAAACACCAGTTTATCCTTTAATCAATTTTTACCTCTCCTTTTAAAATCTTTTTCAAAACATCTTCTATCCTCTCTGCACCGGTTATAACAGGTTTTACATCATGTTTTCTAAACCAATCCATTGCTTTCGGTCCCATTCCACCAGAAACAATCACATCGGCACCTTCTTTATAAACAAAACCAGGAACATCTCCCGGTTCATGCGATTCGGAAAACGGATTCTCTTTTGTTTCAACTTTTTTGACCTTTTTATTTTCAATTTCTACAAAAACATAGTATCTGCTTCTTCCAAAATGCTTTGAAATAAAGGCATCAATTCCTTTTCCTTCTGACGCAAACGCTATTTTCACATTAAACATTTATAAACTTTTGTTTTTATTTATTTATTAATCCGTCAGACTACTTCGGTAGGAGGATTTGAATGGAAAAAATCACAGAAACTGTTAAGAAGGCAAAAGAGAAATCAAAAAAAAGAAACTTTAAACAAACCTGGGATTTTTCTATAAACCTTAAAAACATTGATTTGAAGAAACCAGAGAACAGAATAACAGCAGAGATCGTTTTGCCGCACGGAAGAGGGAAAGACACAAAAACGCTTGTTATAACAAACACAATGGTTGCAGAAGCCAAAAAAGTTGCTGATTTTGTTTTAACAAAAGAGCAGCTGGAAGCCCTGAAAAAGGACAAAAAAAAGATAAAAAAGCTTGCAAACGAGTACGACTGGTTTTTTGCCGAGGCTCCTTTAATGCCGTTAATAGGTAAAATAATGGGTATTGCCCTTGGGCCAAGAGGAAAAATGCCAAAACCGATTCCGCCAAAAGCAAAGCTCGAACCACTGATATCCACTGCAAAAAAAACAGTAAGAATAAAGCTTAAAGATTCGCCTGTCATTCATGTTCCCGTTGGAACAGAAGACATGCCCGAGGAAAAGGTTGCTGAAAACATACAAACAGTATATAAATTCGTTAAGGAAAAACTTCCAAAAGGAGCGGGAAACATAAAATCAGCCTATATAAAGCTCACAATGGGACCTGCTTTGAAACTCAATTTAGAGGGTTGATATGGTATCAGAAAAAAACATAAAGGCAGCGAACGAATTGAAGGAAGAAATGCAAAAATATCCAGTCATAGGCGTTCTTGACATGTATAAACTGCCGGCAAGGCAGCTTTTTGAAATAAGAGAAAAGTTAAGAGGCATGGCAAAAATAAGAATGCTGAAAAAAAACATAATAAAACGCGCATTAAAAGAGATGCAGCTTAAGAATATTTCTGAGCTTGAAAAATACATACAGGGGGAACCGGCAATTCTTTTCAGTCAGGAAAACCCGTTTAAACTCGCAAAAATAATAGACTCTTCCAAATCAAGCGCTTTTGCAAAAGAAGGGGATGTTGCGCCAAAGGATATTGTGGTAAGAGCAGGCCCGACAAGCCTGCCAGCAGGACCTGCAATAGGCGAGCTTCAAAAAGCAGGCCTCCCTGTAATGGTTGAAGAGGGCAAAATCGCTGTTAAGCAGGACACAGTTATAGCGAGGGAAGGAGATGTTATAGATAAACTCAAGGCAGATGCTCTGGCAAAGCTTGGAATAGAGCCAATGGAGATAGGCTTGAATCTGCTTGCTGTTTGGGAACAGGGCGTGATTTATCCAAAAGACATACTGTTCATACCGGCTGAAAAATATCTGGAAGACCTTAAAGAAGCCTTTGGAAAAGCTTTTAACCTTTCTGTTGCTATAAATTACTACACACCAGAAAACATAACATTCCTGTTATCCAAAGCTCATAGCGAGGCAAAGGCATTGGAAATTAATGCTGGTGTTGTTTCACCAGAAAACATAACGTTCCTGTTATCCAAGGCAAACACTGAGGCAAAGTCCTTGGAAAACAAACTTTCATTATAATTAAAGGAGGTTAAATATGGCTGAAGAAACCCAAACCCAAGAAACAGCACAAGAGGAAAAGAAAGAAGAGGTTAAAGAAGCCCAAAAGGAGCAGACACAGGAACAACCAAAAGAGGAACCAAAGGCAGAGGAAAGCAAGGAAGAAACAAAAGCAGAAGGAACAAAGAAACCAAACTATGTGTACGGTGTTTTGCTTTTACATTCAGCAGGGAAAGAAATCACAGAGGAAAACCTCAAAAAACTTGTCCAGTCCGTTGGTTTGCAACCAGACGAAGCGCAGATAAAGTCTCTAATTTCAAGCCTTGAAGGAGTTAACATAGACGAAGCAATATCACAGGCAGTTTCATTCCAGGCAGCGCAGTCGCCAGCAACACAGGAAAAGAAAGAGGAAAAGAAAGAAGAGAAAAAAGAAGAGGAAATGGAGAAAAAAGCAGAAGAAGCAGCAGCAGGACTAAGCTCCCTGTTCGGATAAATCATCAAACCTCTTTATTTTTTTGGTTTTTTGTATTTTATAGCAAACGACATGATTAATTACAAATATCGTCTGCTGATTGTTTCCAACGCTTTGCATTTATTATGTCAGGAACTATAATCTTTAAACCAGCCATTCTTAAACTCGTATATTTATAAGTTATTGCTTCAATTCAGTTTTTGCTGCTTTCTCAGCAGCCTCAGCTATCTTATTAAGAGCCTCCGCTATACTCTTCCATACATCCTTTACAGCTTCCTTACCCCCAACAGCATTCGCCCCTATTACCCCCTTGATTCCCCCGCTAACACCCAAAACACAAATAACACCTGCAACTACGGTCCCCTGCATTACTCAGATCTTTCACATAGCATTAACAACATCATAAAGCTCATCAT
>QMZY01000029.1 GCA_003663415.1 Candidatus Aenigmatarchaeota archaeon | reverse complement strand
CTGTAAGATGTTTTTTACCTGTTCTTTGCTTTCTCTCTCTCTTTCTTATTTTTGATTTTCTTCCGCCTTCTTGTCCTCCCATTTTCTCACCCTATTCCTTTTTCTCCTCTTCTGTTTCTTTCTTTTGCTTTTCTTCAGGTTTAGCATCTTCTTTCTCTTCTGTTTTTTGTTCCTTTCCGTCTGTTTCCTGCTCTTTTTCTGGTTCAGCTTGCTTTTCTTCTTTTGCTTCGGTTTTTTTAAGCTTTTCTATCCTTTTCTTCATCTTTTCTGCTTTATATTTTGGTATGTCTTCTTTTTTTGAATACACAAGAGCCTTGACTTCTGAAGATGCAAAACCCTTCAGTGTTGTTATTTTATCAATTATTATAAGCTCCTTGTTTTTTTTCAGTGTTTTTGAAACCTCTTCCCATATTTTTTCCCTGTTTGGCGTCGCCTCTTTTGAATGCTCTACCCTTAAAAGTACTCTCTCTGATTTTGTTAAAGGGTTCTTTTTCTGGGATATAATCTGAACTTTCATAATTATTTCACCCATATACAATACTTTCCAGGAACTGTTATACCCATTATTTTTGCTATTTCTGAGTCTTTCGGATCATTTATAACCACAACGCCCTTCCAGCTTCTGGAAAAATTCGACTCATTACAGACAGGGCAAACCGAACCTGTCACAAACCTTTTACAGTTTCTGCACACCTTTTCTTTTACAGCCATATTGATCATTTATTTTTATTTTTTTCCTTATTTTCTTTTTTCTTTTGTTTTTTTGCTTTTTCAATCCATTCCAGCACGCCAAGACCCGGCTGCCTTGTTGTTAAACCAATTTTGTATTGCCTGTCAGAGCCAAGGGATATAGATGTGATTCTTGCCAGAACAGTGTCACCCTCTTTTAGTATGTTTTTTGTGTCTCTTCCTGTAAAAACAGAATTTTTTGCATCATAAGAAACAAAATCGTCCATTATCTGCGAAACATGAATCATGCCATCTACAGGACCTATCCTTACAAAAACGCCAAATTCCGTAACATCTATAACATTTCCTTTTACAATTTCGTAAAGTTCGGGCAAGTAAGAAAGTATTTTAAACCTTACAGGGTAGTATATTGCCCCATCACCAGGAAGTATTTTTCCTTCACCAACCTCTTCAACAGACACAATTGAAAGCACGACACCCGTGTTTTTTTCAACAACACCTTCCCATTTCTCTTCCAAACTTGTTTTTACAGCTTCCTCTACATCCATATCAAATTTTGAAGGAATCACCCTTATCTTATCCTCAACCTCAATTATCTTGTACATTTTCCTCCCTCATTCATTTATATAAATACAAAATAGTTTAAATATTTAATTAACGGTTCTGCCAATTTATCCGTAAAAATAAAGCTTTTGCTGATTTTTCAATATTTCATTTTTATTTCTTGCCAGATAATATTTAGCACACCTCCCGCGCTTTTTTTTGTAAACTTCACCTTTATTAACTAATGAACAAAGATAATTTATAGGATTAACTCCTATTTTTTCCTTTATTTGTTTTTGCCTGATTCCGGGGTTTTCTTCAATTATTTTTCTTATCTCTTCCGTTCTTTTCTTGGATGATTTCCTTTTAAGAGGTGGTGCTATCTCTTTATAAAACAACACTCCATAACCACAATCATCCAAATAAGACCGTCCAAAGATATCTTTGCTTATTTCATGCATATACTTTAGCTCATTGCCATCTTTCAAGGCATTCTCTATTCTTCCAACGACATCCCGCGCAAATTCCTTTCCTTTATAAGTAAGTTTGTATAAGCACTGTTTTTTACCTCCTATAAATTCTGTGCCCCTTTTTAAAAAACCCTGGTCAACAAGACCCGAGAGTATACTGCTTACATTTCCTCTGGTATATCCGGGTTTATAACCCCTGTCTTTTAATTTCTCAAAAACATCATTTATACCTGCCTTTTTTAATTTGTAAACTATTTCAGCAACATCCTTTGCAAACCTCTTGCACCCTCTTACAGGTTTAACTTCATCCGGTTTGCCTTTGTCCCATTCATATATTTGCCATGGTTCTTCTGGTGAGATTGATTCGCCTTCCACAAGACCCGCTTTTTTTAGCCTTTGAAAAGTGGATGAAATACTCATTTCACTAAATCCATACCAATCTATCATATCCTTCCTTTTAGCATCTTTTTTTTCCAGAAGGTAACTCAGAACATACACGGTATTCAAAGGTGCTGTGAAGTCTCCTGGAGACTGACTTGCTCCAAAAATTTCGTAAAAAGAAATTTCGTATTCATTTGCCTTTTTCAGGCAAAACCTTGCTATTGGCTTTGCATATCTTTTTCCTGCTTCGTTCAGACTCCAGCCTGTGGTTTCTCTACCACGATCATCAAAAATTATCACTTCTTCTGCAACAGCGCCTATTGGCAGAAATGTGCGCCGGCAATAAGTTGCAAAATTTGTGGAATTTATATCCCAAACGCCACCAGTAACATAATTATACAAACTTTTTATAGCACCAGTTGTCATTGGAGTTTCATCCAATAAAGTAAGTGTTATTTGCTTGGTTTCTGAATTAACGCATGAAAGGACAGATTCCAGTCTGTCTTCAATGTGTCTTGGGAATTTTCTCTGATTCTTTAATCTTCTTTCTCGAATGCTTCTAAAAATAAAAGATTTGTATTCTTCCGGGGATAAAACCCCTTTTTCAACCGCTTCGTTTAAACAGCCAATCAGAGCATATCTTGAGAGTTTATACTTTTGTCTGAGAGACCTTATTGTTTTTTTCTTCGCGAGTTTTATTAAATTTTCCCTTTCTTTCCCGGTTAGTTTTTGCAGCATAAGTATTAATTTTTCTACCCTTTCTTTTTAAAAAACAACCACTGTTTCTCTTTGATTTTTATTAAAACAAACACGCCTTTTAATTTTTCCCCATTGATTTTTATTATATACTTTTTATCAGGTTCGTATTCTAGGATTTCCTGCGTTCCCTTATCCCACACTTTAACTGTTCCCGCTCCATATTGACCTTCTGGAATCACGCCCTCAAAAAAAGCGTAATCCAGCGGATGGTCCTCTGTTTGAACAGCAAGCCTTTTCACTTTCGGGTCTGAAGAAGGCTCTTTAGGAATTGCCCAAGACTTCAAAACACCGTCCTTTTCTATTCTCAAATCCCAATGCAAATGAGAGGCATGATGCTCTTGTATAGAATAAATATTTCCCTTTCCTTTTTTCACTCCCCCTTTTGGTTCTGAAGTGTTTTCAAACTTTCTTTTCCTGTTATATTCTTCCAAACTCATTTTACACCTGCCTTTGGGCACAAGTTCCGGAGAAAGCATTCGTTGCATTTGGGTTTTGGTTTGCAAACGCTTCTTCCGTGAGATTTTAAATAAAACTGTATCCATTTCCAGTCCTTTTTATCAAACAACTTCATCAAATCCTTTTCTATTTTTTCAGGATTCTTTTCATTTGTCCAGCCCATTCTGTAAGAAACCCTTATTACATGCGTATCTACAACTATGCCTTCAATCTTGTTAAAAGCGTGCTGAAGTATGGCATTTGCTGATTTTCTTCCTATTCCGGGAAACTTTACAAGTTCTTCCATTGTTTCCGGAACTTTTCCGTTGAAATCATTCACAAGAATTTCGCACAGTTTTTTAATGTGTTTGGCTTTGTTTTTTGCAAATGTTACGCTTTTTATGGCTTTTTCCAAATTCTTTAAATCCGCTTCCATAAAATCTTCAGGTTTTTTGAATTTTTTAAAGAGCATTTTCGTTGTTTCATTAACAATTTCGTCCTTACACTGAGCGGAAAGAACAGTTGCTATTAACAGCTGAAAAGGGTTTTCAAAAATAATATAATGGTGCGGATTTGGATATGCCTTTTTCAAAGCTTCAAGCATTTTGTTTGCTTTTTCTTTATCCATGCTACCAAAAACCACACTCATTGCAGGATTTGCATTTCAAAACATCTGCGCAGCTTTTTTTCACAGACTTCCCGTTTTCTATAACCTCTGAGGACTTTTCCCAATAGTCTGGCAGTTTCGCTTCCGTGTCGCATGTTTTTTTGCCAAATTCTTGGCAGAGCAGTCTAAAGTTTTTAATATCTACGGGTCCTGCTCTTGGTATGAAAGGATTAAACAAAACAAGCAGCACAAATACAACAACAAACACAATTCCTAAGGCAATAAGAGTGTTTTTCTCCATATTAATTTATATAAACCCTTTCCTTCTTAACCATTCTGTTTGTGTTTTTGTATATATCCACTCAATATCTCCCTTTTCATCAGGTTCCACATCCCAGGGTCTTACCAAAACAACATCACCAACCCTTATATTAACCCTTTTCCTGAATTTTCCGGGAATTCTGCATAACCTTGTCTTCTCATCTGTACATTTAACCTTAAATCTGCTCGCGCCCAAAAGCTCTTCTACTGTTCCTAACAACTCGTTTCCTTTTGGTGTTCTGACTCTTATAACTTCTTCTGGTTTTTCCAAGCAATCACCTATATTATATTAATTTTTAAAATTAAAAAGCATATCCTAATGTCAAAACAATTTTTACTGTTTCTGGCATGTTTTCGCTAAAAGATTTAAACAGGGCAGCTGATGCTGGTTTTTTTAATTCATTATCTATTACAGTGTATTTGTTTCCAGCAGCCCAGACAATAAGGCTTTTTATAAGTGTTTTTATTTCGTTTGTTTCCACGCCCCCAGAAAGCCATGCCGTCCTTCCAGAACCATCAACAATGTGCTGGTTTAATATACAAACAGGAACACTGGTAACGTTTTGCAAGAGAATTATTTTTTCCTTTCTGTCATCTTTTGGATACACTTTTGTTAGCGAAAAACCCTGAAATGTTTTCTCCTTTCCGTATCTAAGACTTATATTGTCAAAACCTGTTTTACCGTAATCAACACCAACACCCACCCTGCTGTTTAAAGAGGGCTCGAAAGAAACGGGCAAAGAAGTCAATACAAGACTCTTGTTTATATACACCTTCACTCTGTTTCCTAAATATATTTCTATCCTGTTCCACACAGAATGATTCACAGGGTAATTTACAGAACCAAGGTTATTAATCGCACCAGAAACAATCTCCTCCACACCAATCTTGCCAGAAACATTGTCAAACCTCACTCTTATGTAATTGTTTTCGTTTCTGTAACCAACAAAAAACACAGCGTTCTTTCCAAGCCCCAACTCATTAAATATGTAGAAATCACCCGAAAGAGTGTAAGGACCTGAAAACCATTCATTGTAATAGCTTTTTGAAAAATTATCAGGACCAGTATCATTATATCCTTCATACCATCCGTTATTGACGTTCCAATCTCCAGATGCAATCCAGTCAGAGGCGCCATTCTCAAAATCTTCTGTAAAAACAGGGATATGATAAAAAAGCTTTTTTACTGTGTAAAACCTGTTTTCCGGGTCCGCTGTATCAGAGAAAACAACATCGTTACTGTTTGGAGAAAGAGAATTGTTCCAGACCAGATTAAAAAAATCACTCTGCACAGAATCTATTTCACTTTGCTTAAAAGTTCTGAATTCAACAATCCCTTTATCATCACCCAGATAACTTCTAATCCGTGAATAGTAGTTTCCAAGGGCTCTGTTTTTCAGAAACACAACGTCATAAATATGAGAAAATGCAGGGTTATCAGGGTCTATCTGGTCCAGAACAAACCTAACAGGCCTGTTAAGCGTGACGTTCGTTAGAATATCCTGCAAATCATTGAATTCGCTATCGTTGCAAAGACAGCCCACGACTATACGCGGTTTTATTGTGTTTTCTATTCTTAAGCTGTAAAGTATGCTGGAGGGTAAAAAATGCGAAAGCACTGAAGAAACCTGCGTTGAGTTAAACCAGTCTGTTCTGTTTTTTTCCAGAAAAAAAACAAGATCATTTGCTTGCATTTTAAGTTTTGTATATTCCCATGAGCTGTCTATATAAGGAAGATACGTGAATTGAAGCATCGCAACAAACACAAAAAGACCAATTACTATAATCTCCACAATATATATAAATCCCTTTTTCATATAACAATTATTTATACACGGATTAAAAAATAGTTACTTCTTTTTACCTTTTCTTACCTTTCTCAAAACCTCTTCTTTATTTCTATAATACTCAGAAACTATCCTACCAACTTTATGAATATCCTTTACCTTGTTTTTTACAAACCAGTCCAGAATTTCCTTTTTCTCCATTATATCCTTTTCTATGTCATCGTCTGACATGCCAGAATAAAGCTTTATATCATTCATGGTTCTGTATGAATTTGAAATCTGCGTTATTTTATCTTCTGAAGATATCCATCTGAATATGGTGTTCAGTTCTATGCCCATAGCCTTTAAAGCGCTTGTCGGGATAAGCTCTGCTATTTCAAGAACCCTTCTTATTCCCCTTCTCCTGTCCCTGTGCATAACAAGTATAAGCTGCAAACTGCCTAAAAGGGCAGGAGGTATATCTATCGGAGGATTCACCAGCCTTCTATACGCCTCTTCTGCTGTGTTTGCGTGAAGGGTTGAATAAACAGAATGACCCGTATTTATTGCTTCGAACAAAACCTGCGCTTCCTTTCCCCTCCTGATTTCACCCACTATAATCCTGTCAGGTCTCATTCTTAAAGAATTTACAAGAAGGTCAAGCATAGTAACTTTGCCCTTGCCTTCCGGGTTTGGAGGTCTTGTAGTCAAGGGAACCCAGTGAAGAAACTTTGGAAGCTGTATTTCTCTGGTATCCTCTATGGATATAATTCTGTGGTTTGGCGGTATAAAGCAGGTTAAAGCATTGAGAATAGATGTTTTTCCAGAAGCGGTTCCGCCAGCAACCACAACGTTTATTTCGTATTGAATTGTCAGCCAAAGAAAGGCAGCAAGGTCAGAAGAAAGCGTTCCCATTTCTATAAAATCAGTTATGGTCCATGGCCTTCTCGCAAACTTTCTTATAGTTAATGTGTTTCCTGTTGAGCTTATTGGAAAAAGAGTGGCATTTGCCCTGTCACCGCTTGTGAGGTATGCATCCATAAGAGGATTTAGGTTTGTAATTTGTGTTCCCACTCTTCTGCCTATAGAAGCAGCATAATTGTATATTTGATTTTCATCTTTAACTGTTATGTTTGTTTTCAACCAGCCAAGTTTTATATGATAAACCCACAGGGGGGTTTTTGAATTGTTTATAACAATTTCCTCAAGGTTTCTGTCCTGCAAAAGAATTTCTATAGGTCCTAAACCAAGAGACTGATGCATCAATATACCAGAGAGAATCTTTCTGTTGACTTCTGTTAGATGCGGTAATTCTTCTTTCAGCATCTTTATTGTTTTTTCCCTGAATTCAACTTTAAGTTTTTCAAGTTCTTTCAAACTCAGAATTTCTTCAGGCTCTATTTCCATTTCTGTAAGCATTTTCTCTCTTATGCTTTCAAGAGCAACCTGCGTAGCTGTTTCTATTCTTGGAAAAATCAAATGATAAACAGGAACGAACTCGTTCGGATCTCTAACAATCTTTACAGTTGCGGGAACATCATCAATCACAAGCTTGTATTGGTCTATAATTTCCGAAGACATATTACCTTTTCTTTTTCCTTTTCTTTCCGATGGTTTTTATTACCAAAACACAACCAATAATTATTATTAAGATTGTCAATATAAAAACAACAGGCCTGTTTAAAGGATAAGGCAAACGGGAAATATAATTTGTAAATACGCTTGCTTTCTCGTTTATAACAGCCCTTATGTTGTAGTTTCTAAGGTTGTCCACAGTATATACATATGCTAAATATATGCAAAGAATTGCCACAGACATACCAGAAACAACAAAACCGGTTATTTTTGAAGGTTTGCCTTTTCTCTTTTTTTTGGATTTCATATTCTTTGCTGTTTCAGAATATATTATTTCAGGCTCCTTGCCTATAGGATAATGAAGCTTTACAAGTTTATGCTCTTCCAAAATCTTTGCCCATTCTTCTATCTCATTTTCAGACACTGAAAACTTTTTTGCTGCTTCTGAAAAACCAACTATGCCCTTTTTCTTTACAAGAGAAAAAAGCTTATCTATTTCTGTCTCAATGTAAAACCCCTCCGGATAGCTGTTCTTTTCCATTTTCTCTTTATTTTATTTATTTACGCATCTATAAATACAGCTAATCGTACAGATAATCAAGAAGCTTTCCGGAACACCACTGAGATGTCAGTTGTTCCATATAAGGAACTTCTGTTACAGGAACCTCACAGGTTAGATTATACCCTATTATATCCGCAGGCACGCCAGGAGGTATGTTCACAGCGTTCAATATTTCCATATAAATTTCACATACTTCTCCAGTCCTTTGTATCTCTGTATATGCTGTCCAGTAACCGTCAGGTTCCCATCTAAACTCCACGTTTGTTATCTCTGAATCTATGCAATTAACAATACGGTTTTTTGCTTCCTCTTTGCATTGAATATCATTGAGCGGGCAGTAAAGTGCTGTTGGGGTTTCCTGTGTTCCTTCTCCTGCTCCGCTGTCTCCGCCACCTCCTTCACCGCCTTCTTCGGGAACAAGATAATCATACAGAGAACCAGAACAGTTTTTAAGAACCTTTGGGTCTTTCATATCGTTTAACGGGAAGCTGCAATTTACTTTATACCCTATAAGATAATCCTTCCCCTCTGCATCCAAAACCCTTTCCGTCCTTACACATTTGTCACCAATTCTTGTGATATTGATCATTATTGTAATCCCGTCCTTTGTTTTCACTATTGTTGAAGAAGGAATGCAATTGACGTTTTTGGTATGCAAGTCCCTTGCACAAGAAATGTTTTCAGCACTGCACACATTTGTTTGTTTCGGTTTCGTATAAATATCCCATGCTGTATAAATCATAAGAAAACCTAAAAGAAAAACCATCAAAAACACAAGAAAACGCGCCTTCATATAAATAAATTTATTTTCAGGGTTTAAATTGGTGTT
>QMZY01000028.1 GCA_003663415.1 Candidatus Aenigmatarchaeota archaeon | reverse complement strand
CTGTAAAGGTTGGCCTGGACTTATGGACATCGTCCAGATAAGGAGCGCACTGGCCAGACCAGGTATAGGAAGCGATGCTTCCGTCAGTATCATAAGAGCCGGTTCCGTCTAACTGGATTGCATTGTTTTCTAAAACTGTGTAAGGGCCGTCTGCATCGGCTACCGGAGGTTGGTTTTCGCAACGAGGGTCATAGACGCATCTGCTTTCAGTGTCGCAGCCTGAGGGAGTGCAGGTTCTGGTCTGGTGTATTTCACTGGAGGAGCATCCGTTTGAGCCGCAGCCCTGGTTGGTCCAGGGGGAGCAGCTACAAGAATGGCCGTAACTGTTCTTGAACTCGTCTACTTTATGAGCACAAATATCTAAATATGCAAAATCATCAAGTGGTTTATATGTCAGGTATTCTTGTGGTACTCTGCCTCCACAACTTTCATAACCGGAGTCACGATGAGGTGTAACACATTTACCATTATCTTTCCAGCACGATACAACAGGATAAATACCTGCACCTTCACCGTGGTCATTGAATGCTACATCAACATGATCTATTCTATAACCATTCCAATCAGCATTTATAGTCCAATCAAATATTTTCTTAAAAAAATTTCCATTTTCTCTATCTATTACCTTTGGATTAGGATTGTGGCAATTAGCTCTGTCATCAAAACCAGCAATGATGCCTTGTATATAGAACCTGTTGTAATTGTCTACTGAATGAACCTTCCAAAGATTAAATCCCAAATGATCTGGATCATTAGGGCACCCAGCCCATGACCATCCGTCCCAATAACTATCTTTTAACCAGTCTAACTGACAATCTCTTGCTACAAAGATACAGCTGTTTGGAAGTGCTGTTTTATAATGGTTTATCTTCCATTTCCATGATTCAAACAAGGTCGGCCAGTCCGGATTATGTATTAAATCATCTCTGTCAGGATAACCTACCATAAATACTGGTTTTCCATTGGAATGAAAATAATAATTTGGATATTTTTCAGTAGCCCACCACACCACTGTATCCAATCTTTCAGCCAGGCTGTTCCAGCTTTCTCCACTCCATCTCGGGTATATGCATATAATAGATTTAAAACCATTTTGTCCTAAATATTTTAATGCATCCTCAACTCTCTGCTCTTCGTCACGGTAATTATTCTCCCAACCTATAATAGGGACGTCTATATTTGCCCTTCTTAAGAATTGGGCATGTTTTCTATATATTTCTGGGTCACTATTACTATAAGGAACGTAATAAGGCCAATACATGGAACGTAAATCATGTAACCAAGGTTTATGGCCAGTATCATCCCATACTGCCCAGAATCCGTCTTTTTCAGGTGTAGCATGCCATGGTATGTAATAAGTAAATGATAAGTGTCCGGATATTCTGTCAGCACTGTCAGGAAATGCGCCAGATACAGACCCTGCCAAATTTATGGAAAATACTAAACATACAACAATAAAGAGGATTAATTTTTTCATTTAATTTAATTTTAATTTGAAGTGTTATAAATTTTAGACTGTGTTAGAATATACATTGGATTAAAATATCTTAACGCACAAAAACATATCATGCTCTCGCCAGAAATAGAGGACTTCTCCACTTCCCATGCCAGAGAATGTTGTGAGATTGCAAAGGAAAACTGGACTCATAGACTTTCCAAGGTATATAATCAGAGGATAGTTTCCTATTTTGTAAATCAATGCACTCCTGAGAAATTTATTGGTTCTTCAAGGAAGGGAAAAATATTTGTTGCCAGGGTTTCCCAAAAGGTTATCGGCTTTGTGGCGGTCAAGTTTCTGGAAAAGAAAAGCCTGGAGATAGCGAGATTGTTTATACGTCCAGAATATCAAAACCAAGGGATTGGTTCCTTACTTATCCGTTATCTGGAAAATAAATACAGGAACATTGAAAGAATAATTGTTAGATCCGCTCAACTTCAGGAAACAGTTAATTTTTATAAGAAAAACGGCTTTCGTATTGAAAGGGAACTGGAAAGAAAGGTTAATGATGAGGTGTTGAGGGAATATCTTATGGTTAAAAAAGTGAAATGAAAAGTTTGTCTAAAATATATATTTTTTTCCTAATACAATGGTATGGCAGATATAAATGATATAACATCCTGGATTTTTAGGGCTGAATGGTTAGAAAAAGAAAACCCTAAAAAAGCACTGGGGATGTATGAAGCGGCTGAGCGCTGTTTAACCGAGCTTCTTCTGAAATGTGGTCTTTCGTTAGATCCGGAAGGACCTTATAAATGGGCTTTTGAAAAAATATTTAATGGATACAAAAGACTGAATTCATCTGAAAAATAAACGGGGTATTAACCAAGTTCTTTTAGAATAAAAAAAGGCAGGACATGCCCCCGGTGGGTGTTAGAAAATTATACAGGTTTGACAGGCCCTCTTCTTGGTTCTGCGACCCTGCAAGCATTACCGGCACAACTTAAGGCTGCTCGCTTCCGCGCCTGACCTGGTTCATCATGCCGATAACCAAGCAGGACAGAACCTCACAGTTAAGGACCTGGACCTGCATAACCTCTAACACCGCCCTCAGGCTTCGGCTCCGCCATAAAGACGGTTTGCGGTTACAGGGGACGCCTGACCCCCCAGCCTAGTCCTGCCTTTAAAGAATTAGAAACAGATTATAAAAGTTTTTTTGCTAATTTTATAAGTTTTGGTTTTTTCATAAGAATTTTTGCCAATCTTTTAAGTCCTTTTGACCTTGCCAGGTCTATCAAATCTTCCCCCTTTAGATACTCTGCCAACCAGTTCAGTTCCTCGTCACTCAATCTCTCCACAACCTCTCTCAGTTTTAAAAGCTTTAATAAGGCTTTTCCTCTTTCCTCCCACCAGAGTTTATTGTATTTTTCCAGAAAAGCAGAGGAAAAATCCCTTTCTTCAAAAGCTTGTGAAGCAATCTCAGCAGCAAGCTTGCCGCCTATAAACCCTTCAGAGATTCCGCCGCCATGAATCGGATTAACCTGATGAGCAGCATCACCAACCACAATCAGGTTGTCAGCAACCATATTTTCAAGCAAACCGCCAACAGGAACCCCGCCGGAATTTACTTCAAGAATTGAGCCTTTCTTAAGACCTGGTTTTGACTGGATAAAATCCTGAAGGTATAACAGCGCTGATTTCTTTGCCCAGGGTTTTCTCACACCAATTCCAACGTTCGCTGTTTTCTCGCCTTTAGGAAATATCCATGCATACCCGCTCGGAGCGACTTCATTCCCGAAATACAATTCAATCCTGTCAGGGTCTATATCTATAGCTGTCATTTCAAACTGAACAGAGCTTGCGACATCTGTAAGAGAAAGCGTGGTATTAAGGCCAAGCGCCCTTGCGATTTTTGACTCAACACCGTCAGCAGCAATTATTAAAGGCGATTTTGCTTTCCATTTACTGCCCTGAGACTCCAGAACAACGGTTATTCCGTTTTCTGTTCTTTTTACCTCAGTTGCTTCTGTTTTGGCAAGGATTTTTGCTCCAGCCTCGGCAGCCTTTTCTGCAAGGTATTTATCAAAAACCTTTCTTTCTATTACCCAGCCTTCTGGTCCTTCCTTATAATCTACTCTTAGCATTTTTCCATTAGGAGCGTAAACACTTGCCCCTATGATTTCTCTTCTTACCCATTTTCTGTCAAACTCTATCCCCATTCTTTTTAGAGAAGACCTGGAAAGCCCCTCTCCGCATCTTTTTGGAGCGCCTATCTCTGCCCTTTTTTCCACAACAAGAACGTTTAAACCCCTTTCTGCCGCTGTTTTGGCTGCACCGGAACCAGCAGGACCGCATCCTATAACAATAATATCATATTCTTTCATTTTTCGCCTCTTTTCAAAGCCTCTACCGGACAGAAATTAACACAAATTCCGCAGTTGTTGCAATTATCGTTTACGGTTATTCCGTGTTCTGTGAGGGTTAAAGCTGTGGCTGGACACACACTTACGCAACCACCGCATCTTAAACATTTTTTTCTGTCAACTTCAATCATACCAAATCATTTGGAAATATAAAATATATATTTTTTAATCTTAACGGGAAATAAAACTTATGTTAATAGGTTTGGTTGGATGCCCGAATTCTGGAAAATCCACATTTTTTAAGGCATTAACCTTGGCAGAAGCTGAAACAGCGAATTATCCTTTTACAACAATAAAACCAAATCAGGGCGTGGCATATGTAAAGACAGAGTGTCCCTGTAAAAGGCTTGGAGTTAAATGCAATCCGAACAATTCTTTTTGCATTAATGGAACGAGGTTCGTTCCTGTGAAGGTTTTAGATGTGGCTGGTCTTGTTCCTGACGCGCATGAAGGCAAGGGTTTGGGAAACCAGTTTCTTTCAGACCTTGTTCAGGCGTGTGGTTTGATTCATGTGCTGGATTTGTCTGGAAAAACAGACTGGGAAGGAAAATCAGTGGAATCTTGGGATCCGGGAAAGAATATAAAAATGCTTGAAGAGGAAATAACCCGGTGGTTGTGGGGTATTATAAAAAAAGCAATTGAAAAATCAAAAACAAAATCCAGGGCAGAGGGTATTCCCATTAAAAATCTTATTGCAAAACAGCTGTCAGGGCTTGGCATATCGGAAAGCCATGTGAAAGAGGCGCTGGAAAGAGTGGAGCCAGAAAGTTACGAGTTTGCTGAAAACCTCAGAAAAATATCAAAACCCATTGTTATTGCAGGAAATAAGATTGATTTGAACGAGGCAAAAGAGAATTTTGAAAGGCTTAAAAGAGGGGATTTAATTCCTTGTTCAGCAGAAGCAGAACTTGCGTTAAAAGAGGCTGCCAAAAAAAACCTTATAGAATATGTTCCTGGAGAAAAGGATTTTAAAATAATTTCAGGTTCTTTAAATGAGAATCAAAGAAAGGCGTTGGAAATAATAAGAAAAGAAGTTCTTGAGAAGTTCGGGTCAACAGGGGTTCAGGACGCGTTAAATCATATGGTTTTTTCTGTATTGAAAATGATAGTTGTCTATCCTGTAGCAAACATAGAGAGGTTTTCTGATTCTAGGGGAAATGTTCTTCCTGATGCGTATCTTGTTGAGAGGGGAACAACTTTAAAGGAGTTTGCAAAAAAAATTCATTCAGACATAGCAGAGAATTTTATGGGCGGCTTGGATATGGAGAGAAAAAAGATAGGGGCAGATTACGAACTTAAAGACGGCGATGTGATACAGATTTTATTTAAAAAATAAGTTTATGTTTTTACAAGCAGTGTTTTAAACCTCTCTGCTAATTTATATTTGTATGCTTTTCCGAATTTTTTCCTTTCAACGAACTTTTCACTCATCAGTCTTCTTAAAAGATTGTTTACAGAACGGACAGCATTGTCTTTGTCTTTATAGTCTTCTGTGTCCATTTTTTGTATTAGTTCAGACGGTGTGAGTTCGCCGTGTTTGGAAAGTGTTTCCAGAATCAGCCTTTGCCTTTCCGGCAGCATTGTTATTTTTTCAAGTGATATCCTTGGCTCTGGCATATCAATCTCTTTTAAGAAGTCTGTATCTATAATGGATATGTTTTTTTCCATTGCTTTTTGAATCAGCTGATTGCAAACCCTTATGATTTCTCTGGGGAAACCGCCTGTCTTCTCATATATGTAATCTATTGTTCCGTGAGTGAAAGGTTTTATGTCTTCGCCTCCAATGCTTTCTATTCTTCTTTTTATCAGTTCTCTTGTTTCAGACTTTGTTAGGTTTGTCAGCTCAATTTTTATGCTGACCCTTCTCATAAATGTTTCCAGTTTGGTTTTCATTGTATCTTCGAACACAGGCAAAGCGGCAAGAACAACAGAAAGGCTATCTATCTGGTCAGCAAAAACCCTCAGCCATTCCAAACTTTCGAGCGAAGCTTCATGCGACTCGTCAGCAAAAAGAATAAATTTTTTGTTTTTTATTTGCTTGTTCGTCCATTCATGAAGATTATAAAGGTTCACACCATTGTTACGGAATAAAATGGTTTTTATGAAATTGGGTTTTGATATTTGCCTGAATATGGTTATCCAGTCTTTTGGGTTTTTCGGCGGTTTTGAGAGATAAATAATGTATTTTTCATTGCTAAATGTCTGATAAAGGTGTTTCAAAAGCGTGGTTTTTCCTGAACCTGTAGGGCCAAGAAGCAGTGAGATTTTGTTTCCGTTCTCTAATCCATGGATTAATTTGTTCACTTCTTTTTCGTATCCTACGAAAAGCTCAGGAAATATCTGAAATGTGAACGGGTTTGTTTCCCATTTGAATAACTTCACAAGTTTTTCATTGCTCATTAACATCACGCATGATTTTAAACCAACACTATGAAAGACCTTCACATAAAACTTCATAGGATTGGATAAAATTTCATACATTCATATAAGAAGTATAATTTAAAAATCTTTCGGTATTAAACAGAAAATTTTATATATGAAACACATAATAAAAATATGCGTGTATTTTTGGCTGTGGATATACCAGAAGAAATAAAAGCAAAGATAAGAGATATACAGAAAAATTTTGAGAAGGAAAGGTTTGATATTAAGTTTGTGGAACCTGAAAATCTTCACATAACATTAAAGTTTCTTGGTGAAGTTAGTGAAGAAGAAATTGAAAAAGTAAAGAGGGAAGTTTCTTCTGTTGTGAAGGATTTTTCTGTGTTTAAAATAGAAATGAAAGAGTTTGGTTATTTTGGAAATGAAAAATACATAAGAACCCTGTGGATAGGTATTGGAAACGAGGAAAGGCTGATTGAATTGATAAACAAGTTAAACAAAAAACTTGATTATATTCGTAAAGATAAACATAAACCGTCACCGCATCTTACAATTGGAAGAGTCAAATCAGGTAAAAACAGGGAATATCTCTTAAAAACAATTGAAGGATTAAAATATGTGAAGATTGGTGAAGTTTATGTGAAGGAAATAAAATTAAAACAAAGCATTCTTACGCCGCAAGGTCCTGTTTATAGGGATATTGAAACCTTTTCATTGGTGGAATAGTGGATGATAAAACACTTGTGAAGGTTTCGCTCATTGGTTCTGTTATAGGTATAATAGTTTTGTATTTTGCGGTTTTAAACATAAATTCAAACTCTGTGAAGATTGGTGAAATTTCAGGAAATCTGGTAGGAAGTGTTGTGAATGTGACAGGAACTGTTGAAAGTGTCTACAAACACAAAAACGGGCATTTGTTTGTTAACTTAAAAGATGAAACAGGAAAAATAAAGGTTGTTATATGGAGTGATACAGTAGAGGGGATGAGATTAGCCGGTGTTAATGTTTCTGAAATAAAAAAAGGTTCAAAACTTCAGGTCACGGGAACTGTTGAAATGTATAAAGGAGGGATGGAAATAATACCTTTAAGGTCGCAAATCAGATTAGTAGGTTAAAAATATTTGTGCGCGTTCTTTATTGCCGCAACCATAAGTTTTATTACATGTTTCACATCGTTCATATCAAAAACTTCAGCAGGCGTGTGAAGATATCTCGTTCCTGTGGATACGCCCCCTGACGGTATGCCCTCTCTTATAATTGCACCCATAGATGAGTCTTCAGCGGCAACGTTTGTCACAGAATATTGGAGAGGTATTTTGTTTTGTTTTGCCGTGTCTTCTATCCATTTTCTTACAGCAGGGTTTACTATGTATATGGAATCTTTTATGCTAAGAATCGGGCCCTTTCCTATTGAAGCCGGAACTTCTGATTTTTTGGTTTCTGGCGTGTCACCCACAAGACCTGTATCCAAAGCTATTAAAACATCCGGGTTTATTCCAAACGCAGAGCCTCTTACACCAATAAGACCTGTTTCTTCCTGAACTGTTCCAACAGCGTAAAGTGTTCCTTTGAAATTTTTCAGATTTTTTGCAATTTCTATAAGCTCAAGGCAACCTATTCTGTTGTCAAGTCCGTAGCCTGTATATCTGGATCCGCAAAGCTTGTCAAATGAACCGTAATTGGAGATAAAATCACCTACAGAAATTCCCAGTTTCTTAACGTCTTTATCTGAACTGGCGCCAACATCTATAAACAGTTTGTTTGCTTTTATTTCTTGTTTAAGTTCTTCCTTGTCCATTAAATGAACAGGCCTTGAGCCAATAACACCAACAACAGGACCTTTTGACCCGTATATTTTTACTTTTCTTCCGGGCAGTATTCTCTCATCCCATCCGCCAACAGTGTCAAACCTTATGAAGCCTGATTTGTCTATATACTTAACAATAAGACCGATTTCGTCCATGTGAGCAGCGATCATGATTTTAGGAGAACCAGAACCTTTTCTTGCTATCAGGTTTCCTATCTTATCAACTTTTATCTCATCGACATGGTTTTTTATTTCATTCTTTATAACTTCTCTTACGTTTTTTTCATAACCAGACACACCGGGAGCATCTACAAGCTTTTTAAGAAGTTTTTCCATTTTCTCACCTTCATTGATTAATTAAAATAATTAATTTTTATTATTAAATAGTTTTATGAAGCTTAAGTACGCTTTTGAAATAGTAGGGGACGTGGCTATATTTGAAACAGAAGAAAAAAGAAAGGATAAAAAAATAGCAGAAGAGATAGTGAAAGCGCATAAAAGGGTGAAAACCGTTCTGAAAAAAATATCAGAAAGAACAGGGGTTTACAGGATAAGAAAGTTTAAACTCGTTCTGGGAAAGGAAACAGAAACAATCCATAAAGAACACGGATGCAGATACAGGCTTGATGTGAGAAAGGTTTATTTCTCGCCAAGGGAAGGAACGGAAAGAGAGAGAACAGCGAAACAGGTTAAACCCGGAGAAAGGGTTCTGGTTATGTTTGCAGGCATAGGTCCGTATCCTGTAATTATAGCAAAAAAACAACCGGAAGTTGAGAGAATCTGTGCCGTGGAAATAAATCCAAAGGCCGTGGAGTATATGAAAGAAAATATCAGAATAAACAAGGTTTCAGATAAGGTTGTTCCTGTTTTGGGGGATGTGAAAGAGGTTTGCAAAAAATGGGAAAAGGAATTTGACAGGGTGATTATGCCTTTGCCAAAAGAAGGATACAGGTTTTTGGACACTGCTGTTAAGTGTTTAAAGCCTAAGGGAATCTTGCATTTTTACTTTTACGATTCTGAAAGAAATCTTTTTAACAAAGCTGTGGGTTTAATAGAAAAGGCTGCAAAAAAAGCTGGGAGAAAGGCAAAAATTCTTTCCAAGAGAAAGGTTCTTCCTTATGGTCCAAGGGTCTGGAAGATTTGCATAGAAGCAGAGATAAAATAATTATTCTGTCCACCAGTAAATTGTTTTTTAAAGGACATCAAAATGACTGAAAAAAAAATAATAGCGGGGGGTGGATTTCCACAAGCTTACAACCTTCTTTCAAGAAGAAGGTTGATCCGTCATTGGAAGGACGCTCTGAAAGAGCGTCAATCGAAGGTTCAGCTTCGCTCCGTTTCACTCCGCTCGCTTCCAACAAGTTTCTTTCTAACAAACTGTTTGGAAGGTGGAAACCTTAGAACCTCAACCCTT
>QMZY01000027.1 GCA_003663415.1 Candidatus Aenigmatarchaeota archaeon | reverse complement strand
GTCAGGGCCGCAAGTTCATTCATATCTTTTATTAATTTTCTCAGTTTTCTTTTCGAGTGCCTTCTCAATATCAACATTCATAGCTTTAGCAAGAAGCAGGGTGGTTATGATGACATCGGCAAATTCTCTTTATCATAGTTGTCTAATTTTTGTTTCCTTTGCAAGGAATTATGAGCTAGTACTCCATTACATAATTCACCTAATTCTTCGGTTAATTTAACAGTTCTCGCAAGAATTCTTTTTTCTTGGTCGTCATAACCGCCGTAATATTTCTTAAGGCGCTCGTGTTCAATTTCTATGAATTTTAACAACTCTTTGAGTTCCATGATATGAGTTAATTATTGAATCTTATAAATCTTCTTGTTTGCGGTCATGATTGCACATAACTGAAAATATGCGCAAGTGTTGATGAATAGTTAACAAAGCTTTCTAATAAAGATTTAAAAACTTCCTATCCAATAATATCTTGATTCTGATGAAAGTAAAACTAATCGCACATACCTATGACCCTGAAAAAATTGTTGGAATCTCCGCATATACCTCAATATCAGAGAAAGGACCGATAGCCAAGATGGAAGAATATGACAATGAGAAAGGAAAGAAAATTATAAAGAACCTTGTTTCATACGGTCACCATTCTGTAATTGAGCATGCAACGTTTACTTTTGGTGTTGAAGGCATTTCCCGAACATGCACACACCAGCTTGTCCGTCATCGCATTGCTTCTTACACGCAACAAAGTCAGCGCTATGTAAAATTCACAGACCTCGATTATGTAACACCGCCTACTATTCAACGACATGAGGAAGCGAAAAAAATATTTCATGAAACAATGAAAAAAACCGCAGAGGCTTATCAAAAACTTATTGACATAGGAATCCCACCAGAAGATGCAAGGTTTGTATTTTCTAATGCAGCTAAAAGCAATATTGTAATTACGATGAATGCCCGGGAACTGCTTCATATTTTTAGACTGCGTTGTTGCCTTCGCGCTCAATGGGAAATTCGCGAACTTGCAAATCGCATGCTTCTGGAAGTGAAAAAAATCGCACCAACGATTTTTGAAAATGCGGGACCTAACTGCGTTCAGCTTGGTTATTGTCCTGAAGGCAAGTTCTCTTGCGGAAAAATACAAAAGATTACCGAAACCTACAAAAACTTGAAAGGTGATTCAGATGAAATCAAAAAACTTATCGCACTTGGAGAGGATTAAAAGGCAAATTGAACAGGAAATAAAAGAACAGAACGCATGGAGAAGCGAATGCATTAATTTAATCGCTTCGGAAAATATAATGTCAAAAATATGCGAGCGGGCTTATGTGAGCGATTTTATGCATCGATATGCAGAAGGCGAACCTTACAAACGATATTATCAGGGAACAAAATACATCGATGATATAGAATCAATAGCACAAGAACTTATGGGCGAACTTCTTCATACCTCTTTTACCGATGTTCGGCCAATTTCAGGAACAATAGCAAACTACGCAGCGTTGAGCGCTTTTACAAAACCGTGCGATGCTGTTTTTTCTTTAGCAACAGCCGCTGGCGGTCATATTTCTCATAACCCGGTCGGCGCTCCCGGCGTTCTTGGCTTAGACGTGCATTGTTATCCTTTTGACAATGAAATATTCAACATTGACATAGACAAGGCAACGAGAGAGATAATCGAAACAAAACCTAAAGTTCTTATTCTTGGTGCAAGTTTGTTCTTATTTCCCCATCCTGTTGAAGAGATTAAGTCAATAGCAGAGGAAGTTGGCGCTGTAGTAATGTATGATGCAGCTCATGTTCTTGGTTTGATTATGGGTGGCGAGTTTCAAAACCCAATAAGAGAAGGAGCAGATATAATAACCAGTTCAACACACAAAACCTTTCCTGGTCCGCAGGGCGGATTGGTGGCAACAAATCATGCTGACTATTTCAAAGGACTGAAGAGGGGTGTTTTTCCTCGTTTAACAAGCAATCATCATCTTCATCGTTTGCCTGCTCTTGCTTTGACTGCTTTGGAATTTTTGAACTATGGAGAAGCATATGCTAAACAAACCGTAAAAAATGCAAAAACATTAGCAGAAGAATGTTATTCTCTTGGTTTACCGGTTATTTGCGAGCATCTTGGTTTCACAAAATCTCATCAAGTTGTAATGGATGTCAAGAAGCTTGGCATAAGCTCCAAAGAAGCGGTTGAGAATCTTGAAAGAGCAAACATCATCACAAACAAAAACCTCTTGCCATGGGACACAATCAAACAAGTTCATGATCCTTCTGGTATCCGTTTTGGCGTTCAAGAAATGACTCGCTTCGGAATGAAGGAAAGCGAGATGCGTGTCATTGCAGAATTTTTGAAAAATATAATTCTTGACAAGGAAGACCCTGAAAAGGTTAAAGAGGATGTTGTAGAATTTAGAAGAGAATTTCAAGAGGTTAAGTACGGTTTCAACGGAGAAAGATAAGAAAGAGTTTTGCATAGATAACATGAAACAAATTTTTCCGGGCGTATGGAAAAAAGGCAACCGACTTTTCACAAAAAACCTTTTGCCGGGAGACAAAACCTATACAAAAACGCTTTTAAAGTTTAAAGGAAACGAATACAGGGAATGGGACCCTTACAGGTCAAAGCCAGCTGCAGCAATTCTTAAAGGACTGAAAACGTTTCCATTAAAAAAAGGAATGAAAATCCTTTATTTGGGAATAGCAAATGGAGCTACAGCAAGTTTTTTTTCAGATATAATAGGGAAGGAAGGGGTTATATACGGAATAGAAATATCAGAACGCTCCATAAGGGATTTAAATCCGGTAGCAGAAAAAAGAGGCAATATTGTTCCTATTCTGGGGAATGCGAAACTCCCGAATGAATACTCTTGGATAGAAAAAGCGGATATTGTATATGAAGACGTTGCAACAGACGATCAGAGCGAGGTTCTTGTCAGAAACTGCAAAGAATTTTTAAAACCAGACGGTTTCGCAATGATAGCAATTAAAGCAAGAAGCATAGACGTTGTAAAGTCTCCAAAAACCATATACAAACAAGAAATCTCAAAACTCCAAAAACACTTCAAAATTCTTGAAAAAATAGAATTAGACCCTTATGAAAAAGACCATATGTTTTTGGTAATGAAGTGGATGTAAATTGAACCTAATACTGCCTTGCCAAGTAGACCACTACCTTCGCTGGTTTCCCGCAAACTATGCAGTTTCCTTCCGGTTTTTCCTCTCTGTTCGCCATTTCTCCGCGAACGTTCAAATGGAATTTCTCCTTAAGAACCTCTGCGCATTCCTTTCCATCCATGTCCGCTGAACAGAAATTAACTCTGAAAAAACCGCCCTTGTTTCTTTTTTCTTTTAACTCATCCAAGGTTTTTACAGAATGAATCATTCCATTAAACCATTTGTCTGCTTTTTCCACAAGGTTTTTTGTTAAATCTTTTCCCAAGGCTTCAATTGTCTTCTGAAGCTGATTTTCTTTTACTTTTGCTTTCTCTCCCGTATCTCTTCTAATAACAACAAACTCCTCGCTTTCCACCTCTTTTGGCCCTATCTCTATTCGAACAGGAACGCCCTTCATTTCCCAATAATTGAATTTCCAACCAGGAGTATTGTCTGAGAAATCAACGTCAATCCTAAAGCAGGATTGAAGTTTTTCTTTAATTTCTTTGCATTTTTCCAGCACAGGCTTTTCTTTTCCTTTCAAAATAATAGGTATAATTATAACCTGCAACGGAGCAATCTTAAAGGGAAAAACCAAGCCCTTATCATCACCGTGTAAAGCAATAACTGACGCAAACATTCTCCATATCGCCGGACCATAACAGGTCTGCCATGCTGTTTTTTCTTTCTCGTTTCTATCCACAAACTTTATTCCAAAAGACTTTGCAAAATTCTGCCCTAATAAATGCGTAGAAGGCTGCTGCAGAGCTTTTCCGTCCGGCATAAGGGTATCTGCTGCATAAGTATAAACAGCGCCGGCAAATTTATCCCATTCCGGTCTTCTGAAGAATATAAAAGGAATCCCAAATTCTTTATGCATAATATTTTCTGTCATTTCCATGTCTTCTTTAACCTGACTTTCAGCCTCCTCTCTGGAAGCAAACGCATCATGTGCTTCTATCCAGTAAAATTCCCTTCCCCTTATAAATGGTCTGGTGGCTTTTGTTTCATATCTCCATACTTGGCAGGACTGGTAAAGCTTCAAAGGCAAATCCCTCCATGACCTTATCCATTTTGCATACATGGTATACATTGCTGTTTCTGACGTGGGGCGAAGAGCTATCTCTTCTGTAAGCTCTGTGTTGCCAGCTTTTGTAATCCAGAAAACTTCCGGAGCAAACCCTTCTATATGCTCAGCCTCTTTAAGGAAGTTCTCCTTTGGGATAACAGCCGGGAAAATAACAGGTTTGTGTCCTTTTTTTTCAAGTTCAGCCTCATACAGTTTATACATCTCCTTGATGGCAATAACAGACCATGGCCTGTGAACAAGAAAACCCTTCACATTGTATCTTAAATCAGCCAGTTCTGTTTTTGAAATAACCTCTGAAAACCATTCCGAAAAGTTTGATTTCGGTTGCGTCATGCCTTCCTTGGTTTTTTCCATACTATCAATTCTCGTTTTTGATATAAAAATTTAATCGCCTTTCAGCAAAAGATATACAAAACTTATAATTCCGGAAAGAACGTAACACCATGCAAAACTCACAACAATAAACAACCAGTCAATTTTTTTTGTAAAAAACCACGCAGGCCATGTGAAAACAGAAATCCAGTCAACAGAAACATCACACAGCCAGCAGCCAATGTTCCAGATATAATACGCAACTATCAGCATAAAAACAACAGTGATTAGTATTTTGTCCTCTTCCGGAACAAAAGCAGTCTTTAGCTTTTCTCCTATAGTCATGTTATTAATTTATCTTTTGCTTTAAAATAAGTTTCACTTCCTTTAACAGCTTTTTTTTGAATTTTTCCCAGTCCTTAACTATACAACCTGCTGCTTTTTTATGGCCGCCGCCCATACCTATGCCTTTTGAACATTTTTTCGCAATCTCGCCTGTATTTATTGTTCCGGATTGGTTTCTAAAAGAAACCTTCCATTCTTTGTCTGTTTTCTTATTTACAACCACCAGACAATCCGGGTATCTTTCACCAAAAATAGTCGATATGGTTGAAACAAGATTCATCCTTGTTTTTATTGTATAGATTTTCAGTTTCAGTTCAGGGTATTCCTCTGCATGCCTTTCCGCATATTTAACAACCCTGCGTATTTCTTCCTTTACTTTCCTGTGCCATGTCTTTATGGACCTTGAATTCAGGAAATCTTTATATGTTTTTGCTTTAAGAAGAATTTTTAAAACCTTTTCAGCACCTTTCAAATCATTTAATGACACAGCAGAATACATTATTTCTGAAATATATCCAAGCTTCCCTTTTAGAGGATTTTTCCCTACAAGACCGGGAAATCTTTCATCACACTCTTTGATTATGTCATAAGAGCTGCTCAAATCATAGTCTCCTATCGCACCTGTAACAGCAATCCATATAAAATTTTTAACAGGTTTTCCCATAAGCTCCAGCAATCTATAAACCACATAACTTGCCGATATGTACACATCTTTGTAGAACCTTGGGTTTATATGAATAATGTTTCTGCTGTTCAGGTTTTTTAACAGGATGTGATGGTCTATAATTAATATTTTTATTTTTGTGAGTTTTTCTTTTATTTTTTTAAGTTTTTCCCATTCCTGATCAATAGGTATATCAACAAACAAAAGCAGGTCTGGTCTTTTCTTTATTATTTCCCTGAAAAGTTTTCTATCAATGTGCGGTCCGTGTAATGGTATGCTTTCAAACCCGGGAAAGAACTTAAGAATCAAAGCAGCAGAACATATACCATCTGTGTCTCCATGATAAAATACAATCTTTTTACCAGATATGTTCAGCCAGTTATCTATATCCTTTGCTTCTGTTTTTGGCGGGAGAATTTTGTGAGCCATACTTTAAAAGAGAAAATTTTATATATTTAATCATTAATCTATATATTTATCCTTAACAGTGGGTTTTTTAAATAAAAAAACCTTAATATGGGTAAAGAATGATTGAAAGCTTTATATTGGAGGTGTTTTCATGGCAGAAAAACCGCACATAAATATAATAACAGCTGGACACGTAGACCATGGTAAATCAACTTTAATAGGAAGATTGCTTTACGATTCAGGATCTATACCAGAGGCAGAACTCAGAAAACTCAGGGAAAAAGCAAAAGAACTCAAGAAAGAGACTTTTGAGTTTGCATTCATCATGGACAGCCTGAAAGAAGAGAGGGAGAGAGGTTTAACCATAGACCTTATGTATAAACCAATAATTACAGATAAATACTATTTCACAGTAATAGACTGCCCTGGTCACAGAGATTTCATTAAGAACATGATAACAGGTGCTTCCCAGGCAGATGCAGCAATTCTTGTGGTTTCAGCAAAAGACGGCGTTCAGGAACAGACAAAAGAGCACCTTTACCTTGCAAGGGTTTTGGGTATAAATCAGCTAATAGTGGCAATAAACAAAATGGACACAGTAGATTACAGCGAATCAAAATTCAATGAAGTAAAGGAACAGGTTTCCAAACTGCTTCAAACAGTTGGTTATAAAGTGGAAAAAATACCATTTGTTCCCGTGTCAGCTTATGAGGGAGACAACGTCGTGAAAAAATCAGACAACTTGTCTTGGTATAAAGGCACACCTCTTTTGGAAACAATGGACACAGTTATTGAACCACCAGAAAAACCAATAGACAAACCACTAAGGCTTCCGATTCAGGATGTATATACCATAACAGGAGTAGGAACTGTTCCAGTAGGAAGGGTAGAAACAGGTGTGTTAAAACAGAACGACAAGGTTATCTTTATGCCAAGCAATGTGACAGGAGAGGTAAAATCAATAGAGATGCACCACAAACAGATTGACAAAGCAGAACCAGGAGACAACATAGGTTTCAATATAAGAGGCGTTTCAAGGCAGCAGATAAAAAGAGGCGATGTGGTTGGGCATCCTGACAACCCGCCCACAGTGGTCAAAGAATTTACAGCACAGATAATTGTTTTGCAGCATCCAACAGTTATAACCAAAGGCTACACACCGGTTTTCCATGCGCATACAGCGCACATTGCTTGCAGGATTACAGAACTTGTAAAGAAAATAGACCCAAAAACAGGGGCAACTGTTCAGGAGAATCCAGATATGTTGAAATCAGGGGACGCGGCCGTTATTAAGTGTGAACCAACGCAACCCATGGTTTTGGAAAAGCAGTCTGATTTCCCACAGCTTGCAAAATTCGCAATAAGAGACATGGGAAAAACAATAGCTGCAGGGATTGTACTGGATGTAGTTCCGGCAAAGTAAAATCCCTTTATTCCTTTTCTTTTTGTTTTTAGTTAATTTTTTATACTACTTCTAAAATATATACCTATGGAAGTGTCAGGAATATGTTCGATTTGCGGCAAAGCCACAAGCCATATATACACATGCAGTTTATGCGGAGCAATGGTATGCGCAGATGATTATGTTCCTGAATTAAAACTGTGCCGCATATGCGCATCAAAATTTAAGAAGTAAACGCCGGGATGGCGGAACGGCTAACGCGCACGCTTGGAGTAAGCTTTTTCGGGAGCTAACACTTCCGCAAAAGCTTAAGCAAAAATAGAAAGCGTGTGCCCGTAAGGGCTTGGGGGTTCGAGGCAGTTCAAAACAAAAATATGAAGTTTGCGAAAATCCCTCTCCCGGCGCAAACTTTTATTCTCCTTTTTACAAATTAAATATATGCAGGAAACCGTAATTCTTACCCACGCAGATACAGACGGTATATGCGCGGGCGCTGTTTCGCTTTCCAGATTTCCAGATGCTGGTATTTTTTTCACAAAACCAGTTTCGCTGGCGCACGACTTAAAACACACAGAAGCCAAGAAAATAATCATAACAGACATTGCGTTAAGCAAACCGGATATACCCGAAATTCTGAATTTATTTGAAAAAAAGAAATCGGAAATTTTATATTTTGACCACCATCCTCTTAACAAGTCAGTGAAAAACGAAATCAGTAACCTTGTAAAACTGTTTATTCACGAAGAGGGTGTAAGTGCTTCGGAGCTTGTTTATCGCTATTATCAAAACTCTATACCAAAGGAAAGGGTCTGGATAGCCCTTTACGGCGCAATAGGAGACTATACAGAACACACACCGTTTGTTGAGGAAAGAATAAAAAACTGGGATAAAAGAGCTGTGTATTTTGAAGTTTCTACAATTTCTCTTGGAATTAAGAATGAAGAGTTTTCAGGATATAATGCAAAAAGAGAGATTGTTAGGTTTTTGGCAGAAGGAAAAAACCCGTCAGATGTCCCGGGTCTTGTAAGAAACGCAAAGAATGCAGTTAACAGAGAATTTGATTTGTATGAAACAATAAAGAGAAAAGCTAAAAGCTTTGAGAGAATAGGATACGTAATTGATTTGCCTTCGTATGGTTTTCGTGGTTCCTCTGCGCTGTTTGCAGCTACTGTAACAAATTCGCCTTTAGGCATCTGCGCGCACACCAGAGAAAAATATATTGATATAACCATGAGAACGAGAGATTATGGTTTAAAACTTAATGTTCTTGCTGAGCAAGCAGCTGAAACAGTAGGCGGTTCTGGTGGCGGTCACCCCCATGCCGCAGGAGCCAAAATACCAAAAAACGCATTCAAAGATTTTTTAAAGGCTTTGAACGATATAATGAAATAATATTTTCAAGAAGGTTTTTAATTTCTTTGTCTTTCACTTCTTTTAGGTTTTCTGGATTAAAAAACGTTTCTATATATGGGTTCAGGTTTTTCCTGTTCTCTGTGTATTCCTTTGCCTGTAAAATCATTTCAAGCTTGTCTATACTTTTTACAAATTTTGCTTCTGGTGTTTCAGCTTCTCTGTATTCTTCCCAGAGTTTTTTAATCTCTTTTCCGGTTTCACCAAAATCTTTTGCAATTTTATTCATTGCTGTTTCCTCTTTCTTTTCCTTGTCCTCTTTTGTGGCATGGAAATTTTTCCAGGTTATTATATCGCCTGTTATTGCTTCCCCAAGGTCATGAATTAACGCCATCTTTAAAGCCTTCTCAAGGTCTATATTTTTGTTTTTGCCAAGAAGCATTACAAGAAGCGCGACGCCAAAACTATGGTCAGCAACACTTTCAGGTTTTTTCACACCAGAAACAATCCACCCTGACCTTTCAATTTCTTTCAGTTTTCTTATTTTGCTGAAAAATTTTATGATGTCCATCTTAATCTTTGTTACATATCACTTAAAATTGTTTAATGGGCCAGGGGAGAGTTTCACACAAGCTTTTCCTCAAGGCAAAAGCTTGACCAATTGTTGGAAGACGCCCTTTCAGAGCGTCAATCTAAAGACGGTTATCGCTTCCAACATTATAAGCATATTGATTCATGTTTTGCTTCACCGTTTTCTGGAAGCGATATGAAGCAAAGCGGAATGAAGCTCCTTTTGGATCAAACCTTTTCTTGAAAAAGGTTTGGTTGTTTCGAACCTGGGGCTGCAGGTCTCTCCTTCGGTGAGGAAGGGGTAATAGGCGCGGGTGCGGCGCCCCTAACCAGAGCCTGCCATCCTTGACCGCTAGACGACGGGGCTATCTTCTATATTTTGAATAAATCAGATATAAATTTATTTCTCTGGTCAAAAAGTTAACTATGAATGACTTTGT
>QMZY01000026.1 GCA_003663415.1 Candidatus Aenigmatarchaeota archaeon | reverse complement strand
GCGCCGGGGACAGCAAAAAAGGAACAAACAGCCTTGGATTTTTAAAATTCATATTAATAATTTGTGAAATATATTATTTATAAGGTTTGGTTTTGTTGGGGATGTGTGTGATAAATATAACAATTCGGTTCTATGTTTTCACCTCTTTTTCAAAAACCAGACCAATGTTTAATATTTTTTGTTCATCAAAATGGTATCCAAGGATATGCATGACTGCAGGCATGCCCTTAATCTTTCCGCAGGGAACAGAAAGCATTGGTATTCCCGCAAGATTTGGAGCAACCGTTAGAATATCCATCATATACACATCCAATGGATTCATTTTCTCTATTTCCTTAAACTTGGGAGCAATAACAGGCATTGTAGGAGCTATCAGAGCATCATATTTTTTAAAGGCTTTTTTAAATTCCTGAATAACAACCGTTCTTACCTGCAAAGCCTTAAGATAATATTTATCCCTGTAACCGGCCATTCTTGCGTATGTTCCCAGTAAAATCCTTCTTTTTGCCTCCTCACCAAAATATTTTGTCCTGACTTTTGAAAAATATTCGTCAAAACTGCCCTCTATTTTTTCTTCAGCCCCGTACCTCATCCCGCAAAACTTTGCAAGATTTGTTGATGCCTCGGCTGTAGCAATTATGTAATAAGCGGGAAGCGCGTATTTGGTTGAAGGAAGCTCTATTTCCTCATACTCCACTCCGATGCTTTCAAGTTTTTTTATCCCGTTCCAGACGGTTTCAGAAATCCTTTCATCAACGCCCTCGCCAAAATATTCTTTTGGAACCCCGATTCTCATGCCCTTTGCTTCAGAAGAGAGATTGGCAAAATAATCCTTTTTTTCCCCTGCACACGTTGCGTCTTTTTTATCCTTTCCTGATATTACAGACAAAAGAATGCTCACATCCTCAACGCTTTTTCCTATAGGTCCGATTTTGTCAAGAGAGTTTGCATAGTCTATTAACCCGTATCTTGAAACCAGACCGTATGTTGGTGTCAAACCAACAACCCCGCAAAAACTTGCAGGGCATGAGATGCTTCCGCCCGTTGACTGCCCTAAAGCAATGTGCGGGTAATTTAGAGCAGCTGTTAAACCAGCGGCTCCGCCTGAGCTTCCACCGCACGTTCTTTCAGGGTCTAAAGGATTTTTTGGGACATCAAAACCGGAATTTGTTGAGAATGTTCCAAAACCAAACTCATCCTGATTCGTTTTCCCTGTAATAATCCCTCCTTCGTTCCTTATCCTTTTTATCACAGTTGCATCAAAAACAGGAACATAGGTTTCCAATATCCTTGAACCGGCAGTGCATCTCATTCCTTTAACACATATGTTATCCTTAACAGACACGGGCAAACCTTTAATTTTCCCGTTTTCTGTTCTCTCATCCCTGAAATCAGAAATGGTTATGAAAAAATTATATTTTCTGTTCAGTTCTTGGATTTTTTCATACAGTTTTTCAAAAAAACCCTTCAGGTCTATCTCGCCTGTTTTGCTTTTTTCCAAAAATTCCTTCACAGAGAGTTTTGAATGATTCATGCTAATCCTTAAATTCACCTTTTTTTATTCTTTTCTCAAGAGACTTAAGCATTTTTTCATATTCTTTCTCAAGGTCTGTTCCTGTTTTATCCGCCAGAATAATCAAATTGAAAAGCACATCAGCAAAAGAATCCCCAAGGTCAAATATCTTTGTTTTCTGAGGCTTGTGTCCATTTTCCGCAAGCAAGGCGTTCGCTAATTCCCCAATCTCTTCAACAAGCTGAATAAACCTTACTTCAGGTTCCCAGTCTTTTGCCCCGGATTTCTTTAATTTTTCCAGAGTTTCCAGTGTTTTTTCTCTCATTTCTTCAAAATCCATATAGATATATTGAAATTTTCTATAAAAATAAAACTTTTATGTCAGGTTTTCACAATTAAACTATGAAAATGAAAAAACCGCCCAGCATGAGAAGGAAAAAACATTATGTCGTTTTCAGGCTTCTTTCAGATGAGCCTGTCGATTTTTATGAAGTGAAAAATGCTGTGTGGAATGGTTTTTTTAACTGGTTGGGCGAGGAAGGCGTTTCAAAAGCATACATAAAAATATTCAAAAACCTCTGGAACCCAAAAACGCAAACAGGCTTTGTTTCCTGTGTTCCGAAATATGTTAATTCTGTTAAGCTTGCGCTTTCGCTCGTTCATCAAATAGGGGACCAGAGAGTGATTTTTCAGGTCATAAGAGTCTCGGGAACTATAAAATCAGCTAAAAAAATAATAAAATAAAAAGGGTTAAGAAGCCTTATTTTGTAAGCTTGATGCTTATTGTTGAGACATTCAGCCTCTTGCCCTCGTCTTCAACCTCTTCTGTCCCTATGTCAATTGTGTATTTTAGAGTGTCAATAAATTTGTTTTTCACCACTTCCACTACGTCCACTGCTCTTGAGATAGACCTTCCTCTTGCCTTGATAAAAACCTCTTTTGTCCCTTCAGAGAATTGGGTTATTACAGCAAGGACGTAGCTCATTGTCGGTTTCTTGCCGACAAAAATCACGTTGTCGTTTTCCTTTTTTGCAGTTTCGGTTTTTTCTGCCATATCACTTCACCTCCTGTTTTTCACCTGAGAATTTTGCAATTTCTACAACAGCAGATAATAGTTGCTTAATGATTATCCAAAAAGGTTTAAAAAGCTTATTACACCGAAAACTTTATAAATTTAATTACTTCTAAATAGTTATATGAACGCAAAAAAACCTTTTCTGATAGGAACGCTCGCTTTAGGAATAGCGGCAGGCGCTTATATTAGTGGACTGCCCACCAAAGCGAAAAACTATTATAAACAGCTTCAGCAAAAAGTAATAACTCTTATGGAAACAGGCATTATAGAGTATCCGGAATTTGAAGAGCTTGAGTGGACGGAAATGGAAATAAAAAGGCCTGAACAAGCAATTATGTGGCCCTTTATAAGAAATTGCGCAAAAGAACTCAGAAAAGCAGAAGATAAAAAGATACTTGTTGAAGATGTGAGGAACATGATATGGGGTTATAACAAAAAGAAAAACCCTGATTTTGATTACAGAAAGCTTGATTTAGGAAAAACAATTTATGTTCCAAAAGTATGCCTTGAAAACTATTCAACAGACTGAATCACATCAACAAAAATCAGCTTTAAAGGAGCAAACGCTGTGTCCTCTCCTGTGAATACAGGAAACAACTGGTCAGGGTTTGTGTTTGTTACCTTAACCTTCAAAACAAGATTGAATGTTATTGTGAATTTGATTGTTTTTTCATTGTTTTTGATGACTGTGCTTTCTGTTTTTATATCTGTATCTGCATCCAGAACATCCAGTATAATTTTGTAATCGCCTTCTGTGTATTCCTTCCCGAGAATGTCATCAAGTATGTGGTCTGTTGTTTCTATTTCCATTGCTTCAAACGTTCCTGAACTCAACCAGTTAAGATTTTTGTTTATCTCATAAAAAATCACATAATCCTTCTGATTTAACTTGCCTTTGCCTTTAAGCGTAAAACCGTTCAGTATGCTTTCAATTCTCTGCTTCACATCCTTAACAATTTCAGAGTTCTTTTCCTTTGCTTTCTTGTACACGCCGTAACAGTCAATATTATAAACACTGCCAGGAGAACCTGCCTTCTCAAGGTATATTTCCTGTCCGGTTTCTGTTGTTTTTTTTATCCACATGTTCTTATTTGCTGTGGTTTCTACTTCCAAAGACCCCGGCGCAAAACTCTTTACACTAACATCATAATCCGGGAAATACACATAATAATCATCAAGAAACCTGTACGCGCTGCTCGCATAAACCCTTAGCTTGTCGCTTATCTTTTTTTCCAGCCCCTCCTTCCACTCATCATCTGATGGTGGTTTCAGGCTTTTGTTTTCGTCGCTGTACCAGATTCCATAGTTTTCATATCCATCATTATAAATATTATCATAAGGCATTTCGTACCATCCGCTTTTTTCCAAAATCTCATAACATGCCTGATAAACAGAATAATCAAGGGCGGTGTCAATATAAGATTTCGCGGCATCAAGAGCATTGAGCATTGTATAGCTTGTGATTTGTATTTCAGCTTTTCCCTGCAAATTATCTTCCTGACCAGAAAAAGGAAAGGACAGAAAATATATTACAAAAACAAATATTAAAACCAGAATAATACCCAAAAAGACTGGTGTCTGAGCTTTTTTCATCTTACCAACTCCACATATCCTTTGTAATGCTTTTGAACCGCGCCGGGCAGGGGGACCTCCATTCTGTCAATGTTAAGACTCTGGGCGGGCGCCAGAACCATACACACTTTTGGAGGCGCATGGATACAGTTTTGAATTTCTGTTTTTGACATTCCTTCAAACAAATAACAGGGATTAACAGAATCCTTGTCGGCAATTCCAAAACCGTTTTTGCTTGCTTTTCTGACCTCAAAATGCAGGTGCGGACCGGTTGAAAAACCAGTGCTACCAGATTCGCCAACGCACTGACCCTTGTTCACGTGCTCGCCTTCTTTAACCCTGACTGTTTTCAAATGGAAATAAAAAAGATAAACCCTGTCTTTATCAAAGCTGTCAGGTTTTATAACGATTTCATTGCCTTTTCCTTTGTTGCAGTGACATTCTGTTTGCGAAGGATCAACGCTGCATGGTTTCTGGGCTTCTTTGCATTTATTATAAACCTTTACAACTGTTCCGGAAAGCGCGGCGTACACTTTGTCAGCCCCGGACTCGCTCTTAATGTCAATGCCACCATGGCAATCGCACCTGTGCATCAGTTCTCTGTAACCAAAACCAGATGTTATTTCTTTTGAATCAGCCGGCCATCTGAGATTTTCACTTAACTTGTAAGTTTGGATTCCGCATTCGCCCAAAACTTGACTGCTGCGGGATTGCTTTGAAAAACCTTTTTCATACCTTATATTTCCTTCAGGAAAGGAAAGCGCATAAGCGTAATACACTTTATCAAGCTTGTTTTGAATTATTTTGTCTGTATTCAGACTTCCTTCTGCTGCAGACTCCCCAAGAAGTTTCATAATCTTTTTTCCATTTACAGCAGAATTCATTATACTCAAAATCTCTGTTCCTCTGTCATCCATATTCATATAAACATCAACATTCCCCCTTATCTTTATGATTTTATGAATAAGGTCAAAAGAACTGAATAAAAACAGGGTGCTAAGCACAAATACCATAATAATCAAAAACAGCACAAATGCTCCAATTCCTTTTCTTTTTTTATATGCTAACATAGAGCTTCCCCACATGCACCTCGTTTGGATATCCTATATTAATGAATATATGATGTTGATAGGAAGTGCTTGCGTCTCCAAAAACCCATTCTTTTTTATTCTCTATATCCTCAACCTTAACAGAAACGCTCACGCTGCATAAGCCACACACATCGCATACGTTTTTCCTTGAAACAGAGTTTAGAAAATCAGCTGAAATGTGTCCTTTGCCCTCAGCGAAACAATCCTTTATTAAATGCGCTGCATCAATCGCGTTCAGGTCTTCTACTGCATTCACAAGCGTGCCTTTATAATTTATAAATGATGTCGCTACAAGCAGACCTAAACTTATAACAGCACCTACGAACAGCAACGCGCTTAAAGGTGTTGTGAATATTTCATAATCCCCTTTTTTTGCCATTTTTATCAACACAATCTGCACCTTCCTTTATGGACATCGCACCTGCCTCCAGGATCGTAACAGTCAGCATAAAATCCCATAACACCCTCAGCATACGTAACAGCTTCCTGCGTGCAGACTTCGTTTATGCGCTCTTTTACCTGATCCCAAGAGGCTCCGTATTTTTTTACAAGGTTATCTATATTTCCGGGGCCGCAGTTGTATGCTGTCAGTGCAATTTTCACATCTCCGTATTTTTTTATGAGATATGAAAGATAACAAGCGCCTCCAAGGATATTGTCTTCCGGGTTGTTTACATCCACAGTTATATCACAATATCTTCCTAATTTAGTTTGTCTTGAATTTATATCCTTTACAAGGCTTTCTGTCAATTGCATATATCCAACAGCGTTTTTTGAAGAAACAGAACAGTGTTTAAACGAGCTTTCCTGAGCTATCACAGCCTTTATAAGGTTTGGGTTAACATTGTATTTCTGGCTTGCCTCTGAAATATAGTATGATAAGGTCCTCTCGTCAACACCGCATACCAGATTTTTGAAATAGATTTTTGAACTCTCTTGCTCTCCGATAATTGTGACAGGGTTTCCAACTGTTTTAAACACGTACACGTTCTTTATCTTCAAAGGGCCTGTTTTTTCCATTTCCACCAAAACAGGAACCTCGTAACTTTTCCCGTTTTTTTCATCATAAACAACTTTCACATACCATCTCCCATGTTTTTTATAAACTTCCACGGTTAAGGGTTCTGGAAATTCTGATTTCACATATCCGTTTTCCACCCCGGACAAAACATTTACAGCAGAGGCTGTTATATGTGCTACAATAATTGCCTGCGCCTGCGGGCTTGAAGAAAGCGTAGGTGTGATTGTTTTTATAATAAACACCAGAGCGAAAATAGAAATCACTATCCCTCCTATAATAAATAACATTCTCATTTCGCTCTGAAGTTTTCTTTTCATTTTAGCAATCACTCTTTGATTTAACTTCTTTTGTTCTTATCTCAAAAACCTGACGGTTCTGGTCGTTTACAGAGAGCCTGTCTATGTATATACAATATGTTCTTGTTTCGCCCTGTTTTTGCGGCCCTTCAAGGTGTAAATAATCATTGATGTTGTTGAATGTGTGTTTTGCTTTTTTGCATTTGCTTTTGGAGAAATATCTTTGCTTAAATTTTTCAAGCCTTTCTTCCCCGCTCAAAACAGACCACCATGCAGACAGCCAGCCGGGCTTTCTTGGAATTAATAAAACATACGCCTCAGCCCCGTTGCAATTAGAAGGCATGTTTCCTCCGTTAAAGAAGTTTATTACTTTGTTAACTTCCTCATTGTTCACAAATATCACATCACTTACGCAGCTTTTCAGCGTTATTGCCGAAGACTGTGGTTCGCATCCAAACTTTTCATCCAAGCACAAGGCATCTATTTCTTCGTTTATAGATTTCCAGCATTCGCTGTACAATACTTTTTCTATCTGCCCGTAAGCCCAGATAAGGCTTATTACGCCTAACACAATACCTGCGATAAGAAAAATTAAGATAACAGGCGGGACAGAAAGACCTCTCATATTATTCTTTTCTTTTCGGAATCTTAAATATGTCAAACCATGAGGTTTTGTGAATTTATAGCAAACGGCATAATTGATTCCAAAGATATCGTTTGTTAATTCTTCCTAACACTTTGCAATTTATTGCATCAGGAACTATAAATCCGCAAATTTCAGGTTTTTGAAGCCTCTGTGCCGGTTTTTGATAAACACAGCCAAAAACTAGAAAATCGATAATGAGTTTCTCTTTTTACGGAATTAAGTTCTTAGAGCCAACCTGAATTCTGCGCGCTAACCCGCGGAATTCATACCCCAACATATTTAAATTAAAGAGGACATTACTTAATAGGTAATCAAATGGACATTAAACAAATACCATATTTTGCTTTTGAAGTTAAGGCTTGGGATTCTTGGAAGGAGAGAATTCCTTTAACGTCTGATAATATTGAAGAATTATTACAGCGATTGGAAGACGGAGAGAACCTTTTCGAAGTAGTGCCTGAACTAAAAAGGAATGTCTTTGACGATTATCCTCTGAGATATGGCTCATTTGAAAAAAGAAATGAGATTATAATTAATGGCGAGAAATTCGTTTCAGCTAAGGGATATAAATCAATCGGGAAATTATTGCTGCCTTATTACGAAATTGTTGCAAGAGATAAGATTAAATTACTGGCTGAAACTGCTAACGGTTATGAGAAAGTAATCTATTCGCGAATATTATTGGATTTTCCTGAGGCTGATAAATTTTATCAAAAAGGAATTCACATATATACTCCTTTGGATACGGACAAAATATTAGTTTTGGACAGAAATCAACTATAATTTTGAATAAAGACTTGAGAAAATAAGAGTTCACTATATCTTGACAAGATATCTGCCCTGTCTCAAGGTTATAACCTGGTTCTTCCTGAATTTCCGGACAAGCTTCTTAGCATAGCATGTGGACACATAACTTGAACTGTGCTATGTTTCATCCATTGCAACCTGTGATTCAGAAATTTGAAAGAGTTTTTGTCTGGTTGAGTTCTTTTGAACAGAGGTGTTGGCATTCTCTGAAAAAACTTCTGTATTGTTGTGGAGAGAGGCATTTTCAGAGCAAAATTTTCTTTATCCTCGGACCTTGTCTATACAAGCTCCCTTCACTCTGCACCGAGGCAGTTGGGTGCTGTTCTGAAGGGTTCGCAACGGATTTTTATAGCAGGAATGCCAAATATTTTATGGCAGCACTTCCCTTCAGGAAGAATCCATAGCTGCCAACACTAAAGCTATAGCTGACAAAATCGTTCATAACTTCACCTCCCAGAGATTTTTAGCTACCAATTAATTGGTGAAGTTAGAACAAATAGATGATGGGCCAAGCCCATGCCCGGCACCGGTCAAATAGACCGGTGGAATTCTTTATTTGAACCAGAAAGAAAATAATAAAAAGTAAAATTCGATAAAACCACATCAACTTTTTCATCAACTAAATCAGACAAATTAAAAGCATCACCAACAATAAATCTTACATTATCTTTTCCTTGAAACTTCTTTTTTGCTACATCTAACATTCTTGGAGAGATATCAATTCCTATTAATCTACCCTTGCCTCCTATTCTTTGATAAATTTCTTGTGAAGAAATCCCAGTTCCACAACCCAAATCTATAACAACATCTGTTTCTTGAATGTTTGCTAATTCAACTAATCTTCTGGCACTTCTGGAATAAACTCTATATTTTCTTTCTAAATTTTCATAGCTCCTTACATATTCTGGAGTTACTTCTTTAAATTCAATTTCTTACTCATATTCATTGTAATTATAACATATTATTTTAAATGCAGCATTCTTCACATAGAAAATATAATATAGAGAAATAATCGTTATAGAGGGTAAAATATGATAACAATAGTAAAAATATTAAAGTCAAAAAGAAAACCAAAGGAAATTGTTGAACTTTTGGCTGAAAAATTAAAAAGCGATGACAAAGCGATTGACGAACTTATACAATGCTTTAGAGATGGAAATACTGCTGAAAAAGGTAACTGCATGGAAGCGATAGAATATGTTACCAAAGAAAGTTCAGAATTTGCAAAAGATTGCCTTGATTTCGTTATCGAGCATATCAACGACAAAGCTCCAAGAGTAAAATGGGAAGCTTGCAGGATAATAGGCAATGTTGCCAAAAAATTTCCAGATAAAGTTAAAGATGCTGTCCCAAAGCTTTTAGAAAACACAAAAGATAAAGGCACAGTTGTAAGGTGGAGTGCTGCTTTTGCTTTAACTGAAATCGCAAAGAGTAGTTTAGAAATGCAAAAAGAACTCGTTCAAGAATTTGAGAAGATATTGGAAAGAGAAACTAACAAAGGAGTGAGAAATATTTACCTGAAATATCTGAAGGGTATTGGAACATGATAGATGATGTTAGAGATATAATTAAGAAGGGAATCTATTCCTTGCATAATGCTCTTCCTGAAATAAGAGAACTCGCTTCCCATAAGGACTGGAAGAAAAGAGAAGATGCAGCCACTGCCTTAGTTGAGATCAGTAAAAAGAAAGAATATGAAGTTGTAAGTGAGATGATAATATGGGCAGAGGAAAAAGACCCCAATATTCGCAGAGCCTCAAGTGAAGGATTGAGGAGTGTGGCTCGAAGGAATCCAGAGAAGATTTTACCAGTAATTGAAAAACTGAAAACTGACGATAGCCTTTATGTCAGAAAGTCTGTTGCTGCTCTTCTTAGGGCGATAAGCAAGAAAAATCCTGAATTTGTGGCGGATTTATGCAGAAAATGGGCAAAACTGAAAAATAAAAATACTAACTGGATAATAAGACAGGGTATAAAGAAG
>QMZY01000025.1 GCA_003663415.1 Candidatus Aenigmatarchaeota archaeon | reverse complement strand
GGACCAGGCGGAATGTACGGAGATTACTGTGATGGAAGGGATTTCATTAAAATCACAAGCAACGAATCTCTCCGAGTGTTAATGGGTTCAAGCGAGTCTGGTGTTGGAGAGTCCATATCTGTTATGATCAAACCTGGCAACGGTTTCTGGGATGTTAAGAAGGGAAAGCATTTCTCAGGACCAATAGCCACGCCTGCAGGAACACCCGGTGGAATTCTTGTGGTTGGCTTGTATGATTCCACCAATGTAAGCATAAACTGCACAAATGGAACATATAATTATGTTGTGAATAGAGGACAGAGGATTTCTATAGAGGATAACTCAGATTTCTGCGAAGTCCAGACAAACCGAACTGTCTATGTGATTTCCTATGACGAAGACTCTCCATCGGGTCAGGACTTCGTTACGGGCTGGTCCTTCATGCCTGCTGCCTATGAACCAGGATTCCTCGGGAGGGAATTTGTTTTACCGGATGTTTCCGGAACACCCAACGTGGATACAGATGGAGAAGGAACCATATGGGAAGGCGGGTATAATCCACAGTATGGATTAATAGCGATAGAAAACTCCACCTCCTATAACATAACCTACTGCCTGAACGGAACAACCCTGGAGGCTGGAAGCCTTTCAGAAAGAGGGGATTACCACTGGATATCTGCACATGATATTGATTCTAATGGTATATGTATTTACACAAATAAACCCATTTTCGTTATATTTGGAGGTTACAACTACACCACCAACAACCAGCAGGAAACTTACATTCCTCCAGAGCACTTCCGAATTCCAGAAAACCAGATTTCTGTAGGCGAGGCGGAACGAATTCCATGGTTGGAGGTTGAGATTGTGGTTTACCCACAGACAAGCGTTACTCGAACGGAGGCAGTGAACCTTGCGGCAAAAGCAAACAATACAGGGACAATCGATTCTTTTGATGTGTGGCTGAACTGGACCCTGCCAGAGGGCTGGACTGTTGGGTCTGGAGAAGAAAACCTGTATTTTCCAACAGTGCAAGCCAACCATGTGGTTTGGAACAACATAACGGTTTACGGATACAACTCCAAACTCGGGCCCGTAACCTTTTACTTCAATTCCAGTTTCGGTAAGAGCGATTGCGGAACAGATAATGTTACCTTTAACGTAACTGCCGAAACCTATATCTATTCCTTTTCCACCAATGCCACAGGCGAACCGCCAAGCGCAAAACAGGGAGATTGGATAGAGTTTTCTGCTGGTTTAATTTATGACAACGGAACTCACATTCCAAACCAGAACATAACCTTTTACGACGAAACAGACAATGTTTATATAGGCTCTAACCTGACGGGTTCGCCTGCAACAGCGGTTTATCAAATTCCTTATTCAGCTTCTATTGGAACACATATTATAAACGCTTCCTTTTCCGGAAATTCCTCTGAATTTATCAATCCATCCTTTGATACACTGGAACTGGAAATAACTTCAGCTCCAACCGTCCAAAACGTCACCGCCGATCCATGGAATCAGGGATATGGATTTAATGTTACCTTATCTGCGAACATAAGCGATGCTTCTGGAGTGGATACAGTTCTGGCAAACATAACATATCCAAATGGTTCTTATGTGATTCTGGAAATGGCAAACGAGAGTGATGATTATATCTATTCTGTTAACTTTACGGATACCTGGCAGTGGGGAGAGTATCCATTCACAGTGTGGGTTAACAATACCAATGGTGTGAATTCCAGCGAGAGTTCGGTTTTCACAGTTAAACCAAATTTAACCATGGTTGTGAGTACGGAAAAAGACGCATATGGACCTTTCGAAATCGTTAACCTCTCCAAGGTTTCTGACTGGTGGAACCCGGACTGGAAATACAGGCTTTCAGTGACTATTACAGAGAACTCTGGCGAAAACCTAACAGAATATCAGGTTAACATAACTCTGGACACACAAACATTGATTGCCCAAGATAAATTAAACTCAGACTGTTCAGATATTAGATTCGCAAATTCAACGCAGAGTTTTGATTACTACTTGGTCCCAGAAACCTGCAACACCAGTTCCACGCAGATTTGGGTCAAAGTTCCCTGGATACCTGCAAACGAAAACCTGACCATATATATGTATTATGGAAACCCCTCTGCTCAGGACGCATCCAATAAATCCGCAGCGTTTTCCTATTCATCTCCGCAGGAAATCTACTATGTGGTTGATGACACTGCTGCTGGAGACCCGTTAAACGTGTCAACTTATGAAAACAGTACTCAGGTCATAGTTGAGGGAATTTCGCAAACCCTGAATGCATCCGATGTGTGGCAGTTCACTGGCATTTCACAGGGAACAACCGTAAACGTTACCAAACCCATAGCAGCCAGAAGCACAGGAAACGTGATGGATACAATTTCACCGATTTCCTGGGCCGGCAAAAACTTCACTGTTGCATGCACAAGAGCATCAGATGCTTGGAGCTTTTATTCCCCTTTCAACGACACAACGGTTCGTATATATTCCGGAACAGGCACCACGCCTGTAGCCACAATAACTGTCCAAAAACATTCTTATAACAATTCCGGAACAGATATTTCGAATGAAAACGCCAGAATAGAAGCCGATGACCCAGTTCTGGTTTTCCATTCCGCGGGTTCAGACGACGCATTTCCTTTATACCCTGCTTCCACTGATTTATACGGTGTTTCAAGCAATAACGCTTATTTAACTGCCTTTTATGACAACACCAACGTAACAGTTTACTGGAGCGACGGGACCTATTCAACCTATACCCAGAGCAGAGGAGGATATACAAACCTTGGCAACGGAGCAACCCAAGGAACAGGCTTGGCAGGGCACGTGGTTGCTGACAAGCCGGTAATGGTTATCCAGCAGGCGGACTCAGACGGAGCGGAATCAACAATATGGTTGCCAAAACGGGAACTGAACACAGAATATGTTCTTCCTGCTGACGCACAGTATGTGGCGATTGCCTGTCCTTATGCGGACACGTCCATAACAATTTACTATCAAAACGGAACTGTTTTGAACTCGCAAACAAGCTGCGGTTCAAATGAATATCCTTATCCGAACAAATTCTGGTACGGGGATTCAAATGCCGGGTCAGGAGCACCGGTAAGATTGCCAACAGGGACCAGAATAGTTGCAACCAAACCCGTATATCTTTATTATGAGTTTTTAGGCGGAGGAGTAACAGACGGGGACGAAACCAATATTTTCGGATACATTCAGGGAAGAAAATACCAACACCCAGAGCCTTCTGTAAGTTTCGGGGCAGAAGAGGAGAGAGGGAGTTACCTAACGAATGACGGCGAGGTTTCAGCGAAAGGTTATTTCTTTATGAGGGTTCAGTTCTATGAGAGCGGAGAATGGACAAACATCCCCGGGAGTGTTGTGATGGATGACAGAGAACCTCCACCCAATGAAAGAACATTCCAACCGCAAACCAAAATCCACCTCCAAGACGTCTGGAACGGTCCAGGCGAAGGCAACGGATGGAACACGTCTTTGCATGACCCCGGTCTTTACAGGGTTTACATAAAGCTCATTGATTCAGAAAACAATATCCTTAAGGACGAGAACGGAAACGATTTAGTTGCAACTTACAATTTCACCATTCTCTCACCGCAACCCGAAATAACAAACCTAACACATGAGAACCTTGAGGAGCACGGAATAAACGAGTATGAGGTCGGGGATAACCTTGGATGGATAAACATAACAGTAACCAACTATAATACCACTGCCGTTGATGTGAATATAACCCTTGGAATTCTGGACTACAATAACCAGCCCGTTTCTTGGGGTCCGAACGAGACCTATTTCTGCGGAACACTACAGCCAGGCAACGCCTGTGAAAAAAGATGGGACAACTCAACTCAAGGCTATCCCATACCTTTGAATGCGGCTCCAGGAACCTATAACTTTGCATGGAATGTAACCTTGGACTGGGCAAACGGTGATACAGAGGTTATGAACTCTTCCATACGGTTCACCCTCCATAACCTTACAACGTCTTTTTCCTCGAATCTGGAACCACAGGAAGTTATTCAGGGAAACAACGCCACATACAACTTCACCATTACCAATCCATGGTCTGTGAATATTACCAACCTGAGCGTGTGGATGAACTGTCCAGAAGATTATAACATAACGTGCGTCTGCAATATGAGCGGTCAGCAGGGAAATTCCTACTGCATGATAAACACGGTTGAAGGCGGACTTGGTGGGGACGAATGGTGGGACTTGGGTTGGTTTTACAGAAAACCCATAAATGTATCCGGAACAGGAGAAAACCTTTCGGAATATACCACAAACCTGACCATTGATACTCAAAGCCTGATATCCCAAGGCAAACTTAACCCTGACTGCTCAGACCTGAGATTCACTTTCTTTAACGACACAACACCGGAAACCGAGGCTGGATACTGGATAGAATCAGGCTGCAACACCACCCAAACCGAGGTATGGGTTAAGGTTTCCTGGATACCGGCGAACGGAAACGCAACTCTGTATATGTATTATGGAAACCCCTCTGCTCAAACAGGGAGCGATTTCACCCAAGCCTTTACCTTGGTTGGAGAATCAGGTCTTGTAACAGCGAATGATAGCTGGATGAACGTTTCCTTCCAGAACACTTTTCCAGCAACCCCGGTTGTAATAGCGAGCATGCTCACCATTAACAGTGGAGATAACAACAATGCATCTGCCCGCATCCAAGACGTCTCAACCCAAGGCTTTTCCATCAAGGCAGAGGAGTCCTTGGATTTGGACCAGATACATGTCAACGAAACCTTTGGATGGGTTGCCTGGAGGGAAGGAAACTGGGACATCGGAGGACTTAGGACAGAGGCAGGAAGCTTAATGGTTGATGAGTCTTATTCAACCATAACCTTTTCTTCTTTCCCTGAAATGCCCGTTGCCTTCGCCATGGTTCAGACCTTTAACCAGGACCATGTGCATACCAGACAGAACTTTTCAACCACAAGCTCGTTTGACGTTAAGCTCGAATATTCTGACAATTCCGATCCTTCGAGTTTGACCCCGGAAAAAGTCGGATGGTTCGTTATCCCCGAAACTTCCATCCAAAACAACCTTACCGGAAACCTTTTGCTTCAGGCCCAGGATACAGGCGACGCGGTCAGACATTTATGGTATCTTGTGAACTTCAGTTCTTATCAAAACCTTCCGGTTGCTCTTGTAAAGATAGCAACAGAAGACGGCGGCGATAATTCGCATGAAAGAGTAACAGGCTTTTCAAACTCAGGTCTTTACATGAAAGTGGAAGAGGAATTTGGACACGATGGTAGACACACACAGGAAAACATGAGCTGGTTTGTTGTGAACGCTTCCCAGGGAATCTACGGAAGACCCTATACCCAGAGTCCGCCAACCCAAGGTTCCGCAGGTACAGAAGAAATCAGGGTTCATTCCGGTGTGGCGGAATTTCTGGTAATCACAAGCAACACAACCCCGGTGGGAGATTACTGGATAAACGCATCCATGAATTACACAAACCCAGGAAACGAGAACAAAACCTATGAATTTCAAACCCCCCGGCTTCTGCAGATTCGGATGCTGGGCCTGGAAATAACAGCATATAATTTCCCATCCCAGATTACCCGAGGCCATTCCTTCAATCTGACATCTTATGTAAATAATACCATTGCTGATGAAAACGCCACTGATGTCTGGTTGAACTATACATATCTTCCATACGGCTGGTCAAACCAGTCAGGAAACATCAATGTATTTCTTGGAAACCTCACTCCTGGTGAAACAGGATGGAACAATATAACTGCTCATGCAAACCTGAGTTCAGAATTAGGAGAGCAAACCGTTACCTTAAAATCCTCTTCATCCAACAACCTGATGGATATTCTTCACTCCTATATAACGGTTTTTGCTGATACCATGGTTTTGGAACCCACATCCAACAACACAGACCCTGTCCAGGGAGAAACCGTAAGACTTTCGTGTAAATTAACCTATGATAATGGAACAAGCATTCCGAATCAAAACATTTCTTTCTATGATAACCAAACATACCTTGGTTCCAACCTAACAAACACACTGGGGTATGCTTATTTAGACTATGGCGTTTCATCAACTGCAGCTCTCGGGGTCCATACATTAAACTTTACTTTCCAGGGAAACACCAGCATATTTGTAAATCCCTCCTGGAACCAAACCAACATAACAGTTCATGACGTTCCCAAGATTCAAAACGTTTCTGCCCAGCCCCAGAGAGTGGGATACCATTACAATGTTACGATTTCAGTCAATGTAACCGATTCAGAAGGTGTTGACACGGTAATGGTGCATATATCCCCGGGAGACATTTGGTTGACAATGAATAATGAAACAGACCCGGACATTTATCAAGTGAACTTCACCGATACTCTGGAGCCGGGAAGCTATACATACTATATATTTGCGAATGATTCTGTCGGATTCCAGAGCACATCCTCGGATTATTATTTCTGGGTTGCTTCTAACGCGAGCTTGGTAGTAGAGACCTCCCAAACAAAGTATTCCAAAAGGTCCAACGTGACCTTAACAGGAAGAATAAAGAACTGGTGGAATTCATCCTGGAAATACAGAAAGCCAGTAAACATCACAGGAAGCAATAAAGACTTGGAGGAATACCAGATAAAGATTATCATTAACACCCAGGAACTGATTTCCCAGGGAAAGATGAACGAAACCTGCGAAGACATAAGGTTCACCAATTCCTCTTCCCAGGAAATGCCCTATTGGATAGAATCTGGCTGCAACACCACTTCCACTGTGATATGGGTCAAAACCCCATGGATACCTGCGAATCAGAACGAAACCATATACCTTTATTACGGAAACCCCAACGTTACGAATACCAGCAACAGAACCCGGGTCTTTACTTACGAATCACAACCGCCTCTATATTATGTTGTGAGCAGCCTTGCGGCAGGGAGAAACCTGAACGTTTCGGCGTATGAAAACGGAACCCAGGCAACAGAAGGAACAACCAACTTAACTTTGAACGAACAGGATGTTGGTTATTTCTCTGGAAGCAACATAGATCAGGGAACCCTGATTTATTCAAACAAATCTTTGGCTTTGAGGTCAACCGGAAACTCTGTTGATACAGCTTCACCTGTATCTTGGGCAGGAACCCGGTTTACATACGCATGCACAAGAGGAACAGATGTTTGGAGTGTGTGTTCGCCTTTCGGAACAGCAAGCGTTTCGATACACGAAGGCTCGTCTACGAGTCCGAAAACCCAGTTTTCTGTTTCCCAAGGCTCTTGTTACACAGCAAGCACAGACATAACAGACGGATACGAAGCAAGAATAGAATCGGACGTCCCGGTTCTTGTAACCCACCACACGACCCAGTCTCAGGACGCAAGCGTGGTCTATCCAGCCTCTTATGAAGTTTACGGTATTTCAAGTAGCGACGCCTATCTCTCTGTTTTGGAAGACAACACCTTTGTTCAGGTTTATTACAGCAGCGGAACAAACAACAATTACACTCTGAGTAGAGGCGGTTACCAATCTCTGGGAGGAGGAGATTCCCAGGGACAAGGCGACGCTCTTCACATAATAGCAAACAAACCGGTAATGGTTATTCAGCAGGCGGATGCAGATGGTTCAGAAACCACAGTCTTTTTACCAGAATCAGAGCTAAACCCTGAATATGTTCTTCCAGGGGATGCCCAGTACGTAGCGATTGCATGTCCTTATCCGGATACAAACATAACCATTTACTATCCCAACGGAAGCATTCAAACCCAGGGCAATTGCGGTTCTAACCAACCCCCATACCCGAACAAGTTCTGGTATGGAGATTCAACCACAGGCAGCGGAAGCTCTGTAACCATGAGGGCAGGAACAAAAATCCTCGCCACCAAGTCCATCTATCTTTACTATGAATACAAGGATTCAAGCGTAACAGACGGTGATGAAACCAATATTGTCGGATACAAACAAGCCCGTAAATACTGGTATCCAGAACCCCAGATTGTGGTTTTGCCAGAGGAAATCTATCTTGACTATGCGTATATTTACAACCGGGGTTCCACGGACATGAAGGGTTATTTGCTCATGAAAGTCCAGAGATACCAAAACGGATGGTCAGATGTTGAGGTTATAGTTAATGATTTGGGAACCCAGACCATCCGAGAAATCCCAAGCAGTTCTATCCTAAATCTCTCTGCAATCTGGGATTCCCAGGGAGGATGGAATACAGACAGATATGAAAACGGAACCTACAGGGTGTATGCTGCTCTCCTAAATAAAAACGGTAATATTTTATGGAGCACTGATGACGAATATATTTCAGACAGCGGTTCCTTTGAGATTTTACCGCCACCGTCTATAATTACCATAACCAACATAACCATCTACAAGGTCACCAACACAAGCGACCTGTATACAAATTCTTCTTATTTTGTTGATTCTGGTTTAAACAAAACATTCAATTTATATACCAAAAACCTTTACCGAGTGGAAATCCAGATTAAAAACTCACCTAACAGCGAAGACAACTGGAGCATATCTGACGCAAGTGTATGGCATTCCGGTCTCAGCGAGGGATGGAATGTTACCGTCAATGAAACCTTAAAATCAGACTGGTGGAACGAATCATGGGGATACAGAAAAAGGATAAACATAACCAACAACGCAGATAGTGTAATGGAAGAGAATTACACAGTTAACATAACCTTGGATACGCAATCCTTGGTTTCCCAGGGTTTGCTTCTTTCCAGCGGAAACGATTTGAGAATACTTTATTGGAATGGTTTTGGTTATGAAGAATTGGACAGAATCAATACAACAGACTTCAACACAACATCAACGGTTGTCTGGTTCAGAACAAAGAAAAACATCTCTGCTTATGGATTTGATGATGATTACTGGATGTATTTTGCAAACCCGTCAGCAGGCCAGCCGCCACAAAACAAATCCAGGGTTTATCTTTTTTATGACGACTTTGATACCAACACATCCGATGATTACACTCCGCATGTTCATTATTACCACGGCGGGGGGTCGCAGTCTTGGACATGGGACACAGCCAACAGCGTGTTAACCCCGGGAGATGACAACGATTGCAAATCCTTAATATATGCTAAACCCCTTGAAACCATGCAGTTATATTTGGAAACCTATAACGAAAAAACATCCATAGACGATGATGCATTTGGTGTGGGATGGGTTGACTCAGGCACAACAGTTCATGGAGCAACCGTCAGGGATTGCACAAGCGGACACGGGGTTGCAGGATTTATGTATATGCCCTCTTCGGGCGAGCCCGCAGCTCTCACAACCGAGGACTGTGCAAACTTTGACACTGATTCTTCTGGACCCGGAAAAGTAGCGGTTGCCAGAGACCAGAACGGAAAGCTTTACTCATGGTATAAGGATGTTCCAAATTCCCAGAACAGCTATGATGATTCTGCTTATACGCCTACAAACATAACAATAATAAGCAATGCCATGGACAATGGACCATATTACTCTTATTTCCTTGCAAGAAAATTCGTTTATCCGGAACCTTCCGCAACACTTGGAAGTTCAGAGTACAAATACAACCCGTCTCAAATCTGGTATACAAACGAGAGTGAAAACTTCTATGGAGGTAACTGGTCTGGCGGGAACGTCACTTGGAACACATCTTTGGACGGAACAGTTCCAAAAAACTCAACCGCGAGGTTCATTTACATCCTGAACACCACTGAAGTTTCAGGAATCTTTCCGGTCCATTTCATGATAGACGATTTGAATTTCATCCAAGAAGATTTCTCTGTTTACAATCTTATAGAAACCGAGACCCAGCCCCCGCAACTTTACAACAATATCTACGGGTTAACGCCACAAAAGATAAACAGAACACAGTCTGTCAAAATCTATGCCCAGTGGAATGAAAGCATAGCAGAGGCTTATGTGGAGTTTAATTCCACTTTACCGACTTTCACAACACAAGACATAAGCTTGCCTGACCCGAATCCGGAAAACTGGACTAATCACACGCTAACAACAGACAGATACTGGTTGCTTGGATGGCACGCAGCCAAGATTTACGCAGCCGACCTCAATTATAACTGGAACAATTCCTTGGAATACCTGTATTTCGAGGTCTGGGGAATTCCTGAGGTAAGCGATAGTTTTTTGGAACCAGACGTTATCTATTCCGGAAACTCCACAACCATGGGATGTAAGGTCGTGGATATAACAGACAACTCTGAACCAATCCAAGGATAT
>QMZY01000024.1 GCA_003663415.1 Candidatus Aenigmatarchaeota archaeon | reverse complement strand
TTTTGTGATTGGTTTGTATCACCACGGGCTGAGCGTTCAGGAAGCAGCATATCTTTCAAGGGCAATGGCACAAACAGGCAAGATGATAACCACATGGAAAAAACCAATATATGATAAACACAGTATCGGCGGTGTCCCCGGCGACAAAACCTCAATGCTTCTCGTTCCGGTTGTTGCAGCAGCGGGGCTGACAATTCCAAAAACATCCTCACGCGCAATAACAGCTCCTGCCGGGACAGCTGACAGAATGGAATGTTTGTGTCCTGTATCTCTGGATATAAACGAAATAAAAAGGGTTATAGAAAAAACAAACGGATGCCTGGTTTGGGGCGGGGCGCTGGATTTGGCTCCTGCGGATGATATATTCATAGAAATAGAATATCCTTTATCCATAGACCCTCTGCTCCTGCCATCGGTAATGTCAAAGAAAAAGGCAATAGGCGCAAATTATCTGGTAATAGATATTCCTACAGGAAAAGGCGTGAAAGTGAAAACAATAGCAGAAGCTCAGGAACTGGGAAGCAAATTTATACATCTTGGCAAAAAACTCGGGATTTCGGTTGAGTGCGTTTCCACGCTTGGTGACCAGCCTGTGGGCTATGGCATAGGTCCTGCGCTTGAAGCCAGAGAGGTTTTGAGAACGCTTTTGGAAGGCAGGGGTCCTGCAGACCTTATTGACAAAGTTTCCAATTTGGCTTCTGTTTTGTTTGATTTTGCAGGTTTTAAAGACGGAAAACAAAAGGCTCTTGATATTATAAAATCCGGGAGGGCGGGAAAAAAGCTAACAGAAATAATTGAAGCTCAGGGCGGCAATCCGAAAATAAAAGCAGAAGGCATTCCAATCGGACCTGAAAGCGTAGAGATAAAATCAAGAAAATCCGGCCAGGTTCTCTGGATAAACAACAGGGTTATAACCCAGACGGCAAGAGAAGCTGGCGCTCCGAAAGACAAGGAAGCCGGCATCCTGCTTCACAAAAAAACAAACGACAATGTTAAAAAAGGCGAAACCCTTTTTGAAATATATGCCAAGAAAAAACACAAGCTTAAAAGAGCTTTAAAATTCCTGAGAACACAGGATGTTATGAAAATTGGAAAACCGCATGAAATGGTTCTCACAGAAATTCCAAAAGAAGAGGAAAAAGAGGAGTTCTTTATTTTAGAGAGATGAAATTTTCTGAACTTTAATAAAAACTGTTTTTAAACTATCCCACAAAAACAGGCCTTTTTGACAATTCTCTTGGCAAGGGCAGGGGTTTGAAAGGGAATCCTTCTGTTTTGGTTTTTATTTCTTTTATCAGACTTTCCAAAGACATGTTCTCCACTTTTCCTGTTTCTCTTTTTCTTACTGCTAATTTTTTGGTTTCTTTTTCTTTTTCACCCACAACCACTATGTAAGGAATCCATTCTGTTTCAGCATCTCTTATCTTTTTTCCAACTGATTCAACCCTGTCGTCCAAATCAATCCTTATGTTTTCATTGGCTATTTTGTCTGCTGTTTCTTGCGCATATTCCAAATATTCATCTGAAACAGGGCAGAGCCTGACCTGAACAGGACACAGCCATAGAGGAAAAACAGGGTTTTTCTTTTTTTCCAGCTCCATGTATGCTTTTTCTAACAGAGCATAAATAACTCTTTCAACCGCGCCGGAAGGGGAGAGGTGAAGGATAAGAGGATATTTCTTTTTGTTGTCCTTATCCATATACATAATTCCGTATCTTTCCGCGTTTTCCACATCTATCTGGTCTGTTGTAAGCGTGGCCGCCTTGTCAAGAGCATCCACAAAATTCCATTCATGTTTTAAAACAAAGTAAAAGAATTTTTTGTCCCAGACCTCAAGCAAAGCAGGTTTTCCCCATTTCTTTACAAGGTTTATAACAAAATCTTTGTTTTCTTCCAGAACATCTTTAACTACTCTTATAGCAAACTCAAAATCGTCTTTTATATGAAGTTCCAAACCGTCCATTATGGTTTTTGCAAGCTCGAACCTCTTTATCATTTCTTGTTTTGCCTGCTCCATGTCTTTTACAAGAGCGTGGCAGTCTGGCATTGTAAATGCTCTCAACCTTCTCAAACCAGCAAGCTCTCCTCTTTGCTCAACTCTGAAACTGTAGCGCGTAAGCTCATAGATTCTCAGCGGGAGGTTTCTATAAGAAATATTGATATTGTTTGCCATCAAAAACTGACCAAAACAAGCAGAGAATCTTAAGAAAACATTTTTGTTCGGTGTTTTTATGTTATACTGTCTCGCGGGGAACCTGTGAAGGTATTTTTTAAGGGCAGGGTGCTCTATATCATACATTACAGGAGTTTCAACCTCCATTGCTCCATATTCTATGGTTTTCTGAGTAACCCATTCCTCTATTAAGGATTTGATGAGCCTGCCTTTTGGATAATATTTCAGGTTTCCCGGATCAGAACCGGGTTCGTAGTCAACAAGTTCAAGTTTTCTCATTAGTTTTATGTGCGGCGGCTCTTTAACCACTTTTCTGCTTTTTGCCATTTCATACCTTGCAAATTTCTCAAGTTTTGGATGTTTTTTGAAATCAAAACCAGCAATCTCGCCGTTTTTTATCTCAATTTTATTAAACTTTCCTGACGGTTCCAATATAAACCATTCTGATTTCAGTGTTTCTTCTTTTTTCAGGGCTTCCGGTATCTCTTCTTTTCCTATTTTTATGGCTTTTTTATCAAAGCTTATTTTTTTACTGAGCTCTGAAAGAGGATGACCTTTGACCTTAAGGGTAAATGCTTTATACCAGCCAAATGGTGAGCGAAAGACGGAAAAACCCTTTTCCTTCAATTCTGCTTCCATTTTTTTTATTATCTTTAACCCTTCGCTTGGTTTTGCAAGCTCTGAAGAAAGATGAGCGTACGGATAAAGAACTATGTTTTTTGCCTTTACTTCCTGAAAAACAGATTCTATTTCCTTAACAGCTTCATCAGCTGCTTTCGGGTTCTTTTCATCTTCTTGCTCAACAGCCGTAAGAACAACCAGGGCTTCTTCCACCTTTTTTGGTTTTTTTTCAGTTTCCTCAGCAACACTAACTGCCTTTTTCTTTGGTTCCCATTCAATATAGTCTGCATGCAAAAGCAAGAGTTTCATTTTTACACCCTTTTCTAATATATTAGGTAAATTAATTTTTATATTAGTTTTTGAAATTTAAAATATGGTTGTAAAAACAATGAGCATAAAAGTTAGTTCTGAACCTGAGACAGACCTTATTGACATCACTGACGAAGTTTCAAGGCTTGTTGAATCTTCCGGGATTAAAAACGGCGCAGTTGTGCTGTTTGTTCCGGGTTCAACAGCTTCTCTCTCCACAATTGAATACGAACCAAACCTTATTGAAGATTTTAAAAATATTATGGAGAGGCTGGTTCCTTCCGATATCCAATACAAACACAAAGAGACATGGGGGGATGATAACGGAAAATCTCATGTGCGGGCAAGCCTTGTAGGTCCAAGCCTGACTGTTCCTTTCAAAAACAGAAAACTTCTTCTTGGCACATGGCAACAGATTGTTTTGATGGATTTTGATGTTCCGCCAAGAAACAGAGAAATAATTGTGCAGATTATTGGAGAATGATGATAGCCCTGCCCGGATTTTCGCCAAACACAAGCTTACAACCTTCTTTCAAGAAGAAGGTTGGCGGTAGCTGTTTTTCCGTTAACGCTTTAGGCCGTTTACTTGGCCTAAAGGGTTATTCGAACCGGGGTCTCTGGCTCTCTTCTATCATCTTGGAATCTCAACCCGTCGGGTTGAGAATCAAATCTTTGGATTTTTTATCCAAAGGCCAGCATCCTTGGCCGCTAGACGACAGGGCTGTGTCTGGTTTATTTATTAGAAAGGTTTAATATAAAAATTAGATAGTAAGTTCTTTCATTGCCCGCATTCCTGACTGGGTTATAACAAAGGCAGTTCCAAGAGATTCAACCTTTTCTATGTAACCCATCTGCCTGAGCCTGTTTAAGCCAAGCTCAACGCTGTCAAGCCCTTCTCTGGAAAGCCTGTTCACAAGCTCACCTTTTGTTACCAGCAAATCTTTTGAAAGGATTTCCAATATTCTCTTTTCTGACTGGTCCAACATCCTAATCACTGTATATATATTAGGTGCAAATCCTTTAATAAACTATCTCTTTCTTCACCCTCTCCATAACCTCTCTTCCCGCAAGCCTTTCCAATACAGCCAATGCAAAATCAATCGCTGTTCCGGGTCCCTGCGAGGTTATTATATGCTCATCAATCACCACTCTTCCTTCCCTTGGTCTTGGAATTTCTTTTTCCAAGCCAGGATATATGGTTGCCCTTCTGTCGTCAAGAATTCCTGTTTTTGCCAGAACAGAAGGAGCTCCGCATATTGCTGCTATGAGCTTTTTCTTTTCATCAAACTCTACAACTGCCCTTAAAATGTTATTCGACTGCGAAAGGTTTTTGTATCCCGGATATCCTCCGACCAGAACCAAAGCATCAAAGTCATTTATGTCCAGATCATCAAGCTTTTTTTCCAGCATTACTTTTAACCCCCTTGAACCTCTTACTATTGTTCCGGGCAAACCAGCAACAACCACATCCAGACCACCGCGCTTTAAAATATTTATTGTTGTTGCTGCCTCCATTTCCTCAAACCCGTCAGCCAATGGAACCAAAACCTTCATTTTTTCCCTCCTTATTCAGATAATAATTTTGCTATCTCTTCACCGAATCTTCTTGCTGCGGCAGGACCGTTTGCCGTTATAATCCTTCCGTCCCTGACCACGCTTTCATTGCTCCATACTGCTCCTTTTTCAGTCAAATCTGATTTAACACTTTCGTATGCCGTTGCCTTTTTTCCTTCTAATAACCCCGCCTGAGCCAGTATGTTCGGCGCTATGCAGATTGCTGCAACAACTTTTCCATCCTCATATGCTCTTTGCGCCAAGCCAAGCGCTGTTTCATCATTAAAATACGCGCTTGCTCCAGAACCACCGACAAACACAACAGCATCGTATTCCGAAGGGTTTGCTTGTGACAGCACAATATCCGCCACTGCTGTTCCTCCCAGCATACCCGTTATTTCCCCTGTTTTGCTTGATGCCGTTGTTACAGAAGCCCCGTAAGATTCCAGAACCTCTCTGGTATGAAAATATTCCTCGTCTCTGAAGTTATCAGGCGCAATCACCATTAAAACCTTTTTTCCCTTTAAGTTAATTTTCTCACCCCCTGAAATACATCCTGATGTTGCAATCAAAGCCGTCATAAAAAACAAAATAAAAAGCTTTTTCATATAAATAAAAGATATTTTAAATAATTTAAATAATTATAACAACTTAACAATATAAAAATAAACGGAGGTCTTAATATGCCAGTGATAGGAATGAAATTTGATTCAATAGAAGGTAAAAGAGGGAATGAAGCCCCAAAAGGAGAAATAAAAGTCAACTCAACACCAAAAATTACATCTATAAAAGAGGTTGATATTGCTCCTTTTGGAAAAAAAGCTCTTGCTGTTAATTTTGATTTTTCAACAAATTACACACCTGATATAGGAGAAATAAGAATAACAGGCGAAATTCTTTATACAACCGACCTTCATGACAAGGTTCTTAAAGAGTGGAAAGACAAAAAAACCATACCAGAAACAGCAAGCGTTGAGATTTTGAATCATTTGTTCAGGCACTGTTTGCTTAAAATTGTGAACATATCAGAAGACTTGCAACTGCCGCCGCCAATTTCTCTTCCAAGGGTAAGACCCAAACGAAAAGAAAAGTCTTAACCCATAAAAATAACAAGCAAAAGTATAACAGCCGCAACAAATAGAATTATAACTGTTTTTATTGATTTGAAAAAGAATTTTGTAAGGAAGAATAAGACAACAACTAACACGGCAACAGATACGAAAAATCCTATCCATCCTGTAGAACTTACCATAATAAGAGATGCTGTAAGTTTTTTAAGCAAGCTTATTAAAGCTGAAAGTGTTTGCATTGTGTTGCTTACCACAAGCATTATTATTTCCAAGAGGTTTCCAATTACAGAACCCATACTGACTAATTAACAGAAAAAAATTAATACTTTCTCTCCGCAAGGAGCATTTTTTCAGAACACCAGCTTGGAAACTTTACACAAGGCCAGCCGATTTCATCTTTGTAAAAAACAAGAGGCCATAACCAAAGCCTTTTAAAACCATTGACATATCCGTTGAGTTGATTTTTCAAAAACTCCGGCCAGTATTTTTTTAACCACAGGACAGCCTCTTTCAGTTGTTTGTCGCTTTTATATAACATAAAGGGCGTTGTTTTGATTTCCACAACAAGAAAAGAATAATCATGAGATGCAGCATAGGGTTTAAATTCTTCTGTATTTTTTGTTTCTTCAAAAACAAACAACAAATCCGGCCTTCTCTTTCCCATTCTTGGTTCTTTGGCTCTATAAACGACTTTTTCAGTTTCCAGTTCCAGACCGATCGCTGTAAAGGGTGTTTTATATTCAAAATTATACAACTCTTCAATAAGTTCTTTATGACGTTTTGCTTTTTTTCGTCTAATAATCACAGTCCTGTTTTTCTTTCTTTTTGTGTTTGCTGATAGCAATCTCATATTATCCTAAAAACCGGGAAAGGCCTGTTTGTTTTGCTTTTTCCCGAGCTTCATTGATTTTTTCTATCACAGAATTCACTCTTTCCTCTGAAAAACCGTGCTCTTCAACAAGCTTTTCCCTTATTTTTTCAGGTCTAAATTCCGGTTTTTCTATCTCTATGTCCTTTACGGGCGGGTTTTTGAAAAAACCAAAAATCTCTTCCGGCGCGACATCAAAATCCCATTTTACATGTTTCATAACATTTTCAAGCGTTTTCTGCTCTTTAACAAGCTTTAAAGCGTTTTTTGGTCCTATGCCCTTTACTCCTCCGGGGTTGTAGTCTGTTCCTATCAGAATTCCTAAAATTATAAGCTGGTCGTGCGTTATGCCCAGAGAAGACAAAACAGCTTCAAGCTCTATAATCTCAGGAGATATTACAATATATTTTTCCTTTCTCGGAACCTTTCTCCTTCCTGTTATTGTGAGATTTTTCACAAGCCTCGGCGCTCCAAACAAAAGCGAATCCCAGTCCTGAGAGCCAACTGCCCAGAACTTGTTGTTTTTTACAAGAAAGGACGCTTCTGCCTCGCCTTCAGACGGTGCCTGAACCCATGGTATGCCCATATATTCCAGAAGCTTTTTAGCGTCTTCTATCATTTCTTTTGTGAGTCTTGTTGCTCCCTGCGCATAGGTTTTAACCTTTTCTATTTCACCAGATTCCAAAGCTTCCTTCCATTTTCTCTCTGCTTCGCTCCTTGTTTTTTCTCTTTCTTCAATCGTTTGTTTCTTGAATTCCGGCGGTTCCCCGTCAAAAACAAAAACAGGTTGCACGCCGTTTTCCAAAAGCTTCGCTGTTCTGTAGAAGAGGCCGGAAAGGTGCGACGTTATCCTGCCTTCGGAATCCCTCAAAGCCTCTCCCGTGAATCTGTCCCTGATTGTGGAAAGAAACTGGTAAAGCGTATTGTAGGCATCAATCCCTATTCTTCTCCCTCTCAGCTCTTCAATGTTTGTTTCTTTCCCTTTCACAAGACCTGAAAGGCTGACACCCATATATTTAATTTTTGGTTAAAGTTTTATAAAGCATGTTTTTTGGATATTCACTTTGTTTTTGCCCGGTTCGAGCCAAGCAGGCTGTTATTTATGATGCAAGTCTAGAAAACGCGAGAACCTCTTTCCAAGCACAGGAACGCAAAAACCTATTAAACGGAATACTCGCGAAGATTATACTCTAGCCACCTCTTTATTCCAAAATTTTCATGAATTTTGCTGCCAAGCTTATAAAACCATTCCATTCTTCTTCTAATACCTTCTCTTTCCACGCCAATGTTCTCTAAAAGACCGGCAACCACTATACCGCCCAATCCTACATACACCAGGTCTTGAGCAAAATCACCCAGGATATTAGCTCATAACCAAAAAATTCTTCGAGCTTCTTTCCTGCCATCCTTACCACATTCAATGATGTCTATAGGAATGTTCTGTTCCCAGTAATGGATAACAGAATGGTCTATTCTTTCTCCGCATATATATTCTGACCAGTCTGTTTCTGCGTCTCGGAGTGATGCTTTTTTGAATTCCTTGAGGATTATCAGAATGAGATAGTCCCTGATGGGATGTTTTGGTGGTTGTCCTCTTGGGTTTGGTTTTATTTCAGGGATAATGTCCCTGAGTTTCTGGACAATAAGTTTTATATTTCCTGAAAACGAATACCATCTTGGGAGCAACCCGTTCTTGCTCCCCATGTTTTGGTTTTGGAAGTATTAATTAGGCACGCTCAGAAGGACCGAAAGTTTTATAAATAGAAAATGTAACTAATTAGTAGTGAAAATTAAAAAGGTGAGCGGATGGAAACAAAAGCCAAAAAACTCTATGAAGAGGAAATAAACCCAGACTCTGGTTTAAAGGATCTTTTTGATTTTTTGAAAAAAAGCGGGGAGAACTGGATAAGAAACAAAGCAAACCGGGCTTTTGAGAACATAAAATACGGAAAATACGGACAAAAAATAGCTGAAAAACTCGGGTTTTTGGCTTACGATTATTTTGATGCTAAAAGATATATTTCTGCTGCTGGCAGCCCCGGACTTGATATAGGTTATGCTTCTGCAAACGAACTTAAAAAAGAAGACGCATTGGGATACAACAGACCGGGAATATTTGAAAAGGATATGATAAGATATGTAAAACCAGAAGATGTGCCTGAACTTCTTGGCGACATATACGAAAGAGCATATCAGGTCGCCAGGAAAACATACAAAAAACTCGCGGGAGAGAGGCTTAGCAAAAAAGAGTTTAACTACGGAATATCAGAATCTGTGAAATACCATGAATTAATAGAGCTTGGTAAAAGAAAGGAAAATGAGTGGTATAATGAACTTACAGAAGGACAGGAAGGATATGTGCAGACGCTTGCGTTTGCGGTAATGAAAGATGAAAACCCGGCAGCATACAGCGCAGCTGTCGGATTCCATAAAGTAAGAAATGACTGGTTCCAAAAAGCAACCGAAAAAATAACACAAAGGTATGAAACCCTTAAAAATTATCTTCAGGAAGTTGTTTCCCCGCTTCCTGTGCTTCTTGAGGGGTGATGAGAGATGGAAGATTATGTTTGGAATGAAAGAGAACACCAGAAGGCCCTTTTTAGTGATGTTTCTTTAGAGGAGATTGAAAAATATTCAATAAGCAGAATGCCTGGTGATAGTAAGTTTCAGCCACCCAAAGTTCCGTTTGTAAACACAGATGCATTAAAAAGAAACATCTTTGCACTGCCTTTCTATTATATAGTTAAGAAAGCAACTGAGGGATACAGAGCAGACATTAGGGAAAAAAAGGAAAAAGGCATTACACCGAAAAGCATATTAGGAGATTTATTAGGTATAACAATCGAAAACTTTTCTCAGCATTTTGATGTTTTGTTTTTGGAAACTTTTCCAAAGATCAAAACATGGGAAAAATATAAAGAAGGTGCAACCAAGATAGAAAGACTTTTTACAGTTGAATTTATGGGATATGAGCTTCCTGTGTATGCCTGTGATATAGACGATCCTGAACCAACCACAGACATGTTAAAAAAAGCTGTCACTACGGTAAAACAGACGTACAAATCCCCTTTAAACGGAGAAGAAGCAGCAGAATTTTTCAGGGGGCCGTTTTCCCAAGCAGCAAACAAAATAACAAGAGGAGATTATGGAAGAATTATAGATCCCATTCGTTTTAACAAATGGTTTTCAAGAATGGAAATGTACATGATTCAGCAAAACGACCCAAAAGAAAAGGAATACAGAATAACACTTGACAATGGCGAAAGCTTTACAATAAGAATGTACAGAAAAAGAAGAGACAGAAGCCTTCTGGAATCTTTAACTAATACAAGAGGAAGGGTTTTCAGGTATATACTAGAAGACAAAATATACGATCTAATTGATTGGTTTTTCGATCCAATACAGGAAAAAATTATGGAATGGGAATCCTCTGGATTTATTCCAGAAGGATACACTCAAGCGTTAGTAAAACGTGAATATAAAGTAATCTCCAGGTTTGTAAGGGATATTTACAGAAACCCGTCAAGACCACCCTTAGAGTTTGACTTAACTCCGATATTATTGGCACCAAACTATAATTAAGCGGAAGAATAATATGAAACCAAAAGACTTTAGCATTAAAAATGAAATCTTTCAGAGGTTGGCAAGAGAGTTTTTAATCGGAGAATTTACTTACCTTGCTGAAAATACGTGTCTTGACAACCCAATAATATCAGAAAGCAAAGAGTAATGAATATT
>QMZY01000023.1 GCA_003663415.1 Candidatus Aenigmatarchaeota archaeon | reverse complement strand
TTGTTCTCAAAGGAAGAAACCGGTTTATTCAGTCAGGAAATTGTTCATGCGTTTAACACAGCATTCACAAGCCTCTGCACGTCCAAAATGTTCACGCTTCGTTCCTGTTCACGTCTGCTCTTGCAATGATATCAGGCCTGTTTTCAATCTCCAGGATGACATTGACATTGAGCTGGATGTCCTGAAGATTAACATACCCGTCACCATTGAGGTCTCCGGGAAGATGGGGGGAAACACATTCTCCGGTGCAGGAGAGGTTTCCGCAGTCTGAGGAGGAGATAAAAGTTCCGTTTTGGCAGATTTGGTTTTCATGGCAGCAGACGCCATTTTGGGAAACACAGGTTTGCTGGGATTCTTCTACAATGTACTGGCTTAAATCAATTAAACCAATGGTTTCGTTGCCTGTGATGCAGGTACCCATATTGATGGGTTCGGTGGTGTCGCCATCATTGTCATGATCCTGTTTGTCTATGCCTGTATTGAGGCAGGGGGAAGAGGGTTGGAGATGGAAATTATGGGATTCGGGGTTAGTGAAAAGTGGATCTGCTTCTATAGAATTCTGGTCAAGACCCGTAATATTTTTCCAGTAATTAAGACTACCATTCCCTACTGCATGATTTACGGATTTAAGTTGGCGGAGCCGAATAAGGAAAAGCTTAAAAAACTTATTTACTTCAAATAAACAGGTGAGATGTATGATAGAGGTTATCGATTCAGTGGAAATGCAAAACGCCATAAAAAGGGCTGTAAGCGCATTCGGGAAAGAGAAAGAGGATATCACCTACATAAACATCTCAGGCCCAGGAAGGGTTCTGCAGAAAGCGTATGATATTATTTCAGAGAATCCGGACAGAAAATTTGTTCTCTATGGACTTGACGGGACTCTTAAAATGTACTTAGATTCTGTTTTTATGAAAATTATGGCCGATTATCCGGACAGGGTCAGATATATCAGCGTTCCCTTCAGGCTCTTAGAGTTGCTGAACGCATTCGACACTCCTAAGCACAAGAACAAGGCACTGAAACTTTTCTCCGACGCGCAATATAAACAGGACACGGCTGGTGTACTTTTGCACGATATGAGAAAAAGAACAGAAGAGGTTATGGAGAAGGTAAAGAAGATTTACGGGTTTGAGGGTGAGGTTGAGGAGATTGAAAAGAAGCTCATGGAACTAAAAGGCTATGAGAAAGAACTGAACGAGTATTTGCCAGGAGTATTTTGTGATGTTTACGGGACACTCCTGATTGGGGAAGGATCGGAAACGAGAATAAACAGAAATGTTTATGAAATGCTTAGGGAATATTCAAGGGATAAACCCGCAAACATATGGACAGGAGGCAATCTGGATGCAGCCGTTCGTGACCTCGTAAAAAGCGGGTTTGATGAAGATATTCCCGTTCTGAGCAAAAACTTTTTCAGGGGATGCACTGCCGAGATAGTCATAGATGACGAAGACCAGGAAACAATAGAAGATTTATATAACATAAGGGCTGAGAAATTCATCAGGGTCTGATACCGAGTCTTAGATTATTACCTAAGTGCCGCGTCAGAACAGCGCATGTATTCTATGTTCAGAAGCGTTTCTTTAATGTATTCTATTAACATATATCTTTTATTTTCGCGAAAAGCAAAAAGGGTAATAGACAGCAACTAAATGTAGGTTGTTTCCATCACCATCGCTTGCCACCAATTCATCCAGAACGAGCTGGGTTGTACCAAGAGGAGCGTCAGATTTTATACTGAAGTTTATCGTAGCTACTTGTCCGCTGGGAATAGTATTATTATTAACACCAACAGCAATCAATTTCAATGTTCCGTCACCGGGCGTATTGGTATATAAATTTTTCTGCTGATATAAGCGAAGAACCTCTGACAGCTGTTGGGTTTTCCAACATACTGGCATCATATTCAATGGTTAATTGAAAACTGGCTGCTGAGTTGCTATCAGATAAATTCAGGCTTAAGCTGACTGTTTCTCCCGGCTTGTCTTGCCCGGAGCCAAGAGTTAATGTAATACTCTGAGCCGAAGAGGAATTAACCAAAAGCAAAAAGGATACAGATAAAGCCAATATTCCTATGCAGAAACTTTTCATTAATTTATTCATATGTTACCTTTGTTACTTCATTAAAGTTTGCACGTGTCCGCTGCTTGGAATTTTGGTATATATTTATTGTAGTATATTTCCCATATATATTTAATGCTTTGGCTCTGTGAATTTACAGCAAACGGCGTAATTAATTAGAAAGTGTCGTTTGCCAGTTGTTCCTGACGGTTTGCAATTTATTGCGTCAGAACTATAAATCCGTAAATTTCAGGTTTTTGAAATCTATGTGCCGGTTTTTGATAAACACAGCCAAAAACTAGAAAATCGATAACGAGTTTCTCTTTTTACGGAATTAAGTTCTTAGAATTCTGATTTCAAAATTTAAGTTGGCAAAACCATAAAATATTATATGATTCTTGTTACAGGCGGAACAGGATATATAGGAAGGAATCTGGTCGAGAAGCTTCTTTTTCTTGGTTACAAAGTAAGGCTGCTTTCCAGAAACCCTGAAATAACCAAGTACATGTTTCCAGAAGCTGATGTCGTGGAAGGCGATGTTCTTAAGAAATCAAATCTGGAAATTGCGGTTTCAGGCGTAAGTGAAGTTATTCACCTTGCTGGACTCGTTTCATACACTAAACCAAAAGACGAAATCTTTCACGTGAATGTTGACGGAACGAAAAATCTTATAGAAGTCTGTGTGGAACTCGGTGTTAAAAGAATAATATTCTCATCAAGCGTTTCGGTGTACGGTCCTGTGGAGCACGTGGTGACAGAAAGAACGCAACCAAACCCTGTAAACCCTTACGGAGAGTCAAAGCTTGAAGCTGAAAAGTTAATTCTGGAATCAGGAATTCCTTATGTTATTTTGAGATTTGCTCCTGTATACGGCGAAGGTTCTCCTGTGTGGGCAAAGAAGCTAAAGCTTCTGGAAAGGTTTCCCGTTCCTGATACAAAAAACTTAACGCAGCTTGTTAATGTTTTTGACGCTGTTCATGCCTTTGAAATTGTTTTGAAGAAAAAAGACATTTTGGGAACATATTTAATAGCTGATAAAAAACCAATAAAGTTTGTGGAATTTGCTGAAATGCTTGTCAGAGAGCTTGGCAAAAAACCGGTCAAGGTTCCGTACTGGTTCGCTAAGTTCCTTTCAAAAGTTTCTGGTTTTGGTGATTATTTTGAAGTTCTGACTATGAACAGAAACTATGATATAACCAGAGCAGAAACAGAGCTTGGATTTAAGCCAAAAGCAAATATGAAAGAAGAGATTAAAAAAATGGTTAAGTGGTACAGAATGACGAAAATGGAAGAGGCAGAAAACATTTTAAAGAGATGGACTAAAAAGGCTGGCTGGTAAAATGTTTGGCGTTCTTAAAAAAGTTTTTAAAAAATCTGTGAAGGGATTTGTCAAAACCGAAACCAGAGAAGGAAAGAGTATTGAAAAAACCGTTAAAGAAAATAGTAACCAAAACGATTTCTGAAAAAGATATTAACGGGTTTTTTGATGAAAACGAAATTGATTTTTTGCAGGCGAACGTGAGTTTGGAGGTTATGGATTTTTTGAGGGAAAGCCTCAAGGAAAGACTTGCAGGCAAGGAAATTAAAAGAGGAAAAACAGAAGATTTTATTAAACAGGCTTTGAAGGAGGTTTTGCTTGAGGTAGTTTCCCAGAAAGGAAAGGGGTTTGAGCAAGTGATAAAAGAGTCTAAAAAACACGGGAAACCCGCGTGTTTTGTTTTCCTCGGCTTTAACGGTTCTGGAAAAACAACAACCATAGCCAAAGCGGCGCATTATATGCTGTCAAAGGGTTTCAAACCTGTTCTTGCTGCCGGAGACACGTTCAGAGCAGCCTCGATTGAACAGCTTGAACACCATGGAGAAAAACTCGGGATAAAGGTTATAAAGCATCAGTATGGTTCTGATTCTGCCGCTGTTGTTTTTGATGCAAAGAAATTTGCGGAATCAAAGGGTTATGACGCTGTTCTTGCTGATACTGCAGGCAGGGCGCACACTGATAAAAATCTTATGGAAGAGCTTTCTAAAGTGGTGAGAGTAAACAAGCCTGATATGAAAATACTTGTCCTGGATTCTTTGACAGGGAATGATGCTGTTGAACAGGCAAGAACGTTTGATTCTTTTGTTGGAGTGGACGCTGTGATTTTAACAAAAACCGACGTTGACGAAAAAGGCGGTTCTATCCTTTCTGTTTGCTATGCAATAAAAAAACCCGTTCTTTTCCTGGGAACAGGTCAGGATTATGAAGACTTTGAAAGCTTTGAACCAAAAAAGTTTGTGAACAGGCTTCTGGAAGAATAATTTAAGTCCTGAAACCCAATATTAAATTAATGGGAAAGAAAAAGGGAATCGGATTTGAAACTGAAGAAATGATGAAGCTTTTTCTCGCATTGATAATTGGCGCTGGTTTTTTTGTTTTGATTGTAACTCTTAGCGGCGGCCTGAGCGGGCTGATGGATAAAATTTCTTCTTTGTTTGGCGGCGCTTCGCAGGAAGGGTATTACCAGACAGCGAAGCTTTCAACCATTGCTTTGGTAGATGCAATAAACTGCGTAAGCAATCCGTCTGCCTGCGACCCTGGTTTTTTCACACCACAGGGAAGAACCTATACAGAAGCTGATTTTAACAATCCTTTGACAGGAATGCTGATTAAATCCGAAACAGTAACGCAAGAAGTCACGCTTGAGGCTGCTGATTCAGCTGAATGCCAGCAAAAATGCATGAAACAATATTGCCAAAACAACAGATACTGTAAATGTGAGTGTTCTTTGAGCAGAAGCATAACCGGAACAAAGTGCGAATGCAAGGTTACATACTTGACTTCCGGACCTGAAGTTAAATGTGAAAAAACAAGCCAAGGAGTTAGTTGTACAGTAAAGAATTTTTATCTGCCTGAAAATTTTGCCGGGCTTTTCAATAAGGCTGAAGAATACATAGCCGGTTTCGGGGACCCGTCTTTTCTTGTTTACTGGCAGAAGTTTCCTCCGGGAGAAGATGCACCATGGGAAAAGTTTTCTGCATGGTATGAAGGGGTTGGCAAGCTCATGTTTTTGGGTTTCTGCCTCTCGCATTTCATCCCTACAAAACTAATTCCAAAACCTGTTTCTTTAAATAAATTGAAAAGATTGTTAAGGTTAAAAGGTGAAACAAAAGCAGCAGAAGAAATAGACAGAACCGTTGAAGGGGTTGAGAGTGTTTTAAAAAAATCCGGGCGGCAGGGTTCATTAAAAAGTGCAGAAAATGTTGTAATAGGAATTTCTACTCCTGAAAGCAGCGCAAAATACATACTTAATTCAAAAGTTGTGGAAATTTTTAATGGGGATGAAAACGCTTTTATACAGGCTGTTAAGAAAAGCGGCAGGAAAATAGACAAGTCTCTGGAAAACAAGCTCAGAGAAGTTTTCAGAAACATAAACAGCGGTGTAGTGGATATAAGCTGTTGGCTTGCTGAGTATTTGCCTGAAACAGAACCAAGAAAACTTGTTTTAACGATGTTCGGACGGAAGGCAGGCGAAGCTCTGCTTAAATCCGCGCCAAAGGTCATGAAATACGCAGGCTTTGACAGCCTTGCATCTTATGTTGCAGCCCTGATTGACAGCAAAATGTCAAAATACAAGGACATAAAGCCTTTGAAACTTGTTTTAAAAACGCCATTAAAGGAACCAGAAACCTTTAATCTGGAAAACCTTCTCGGACCGGAAACTACGTTTGTTCCTTTGGGAAACGAAAAAGTTATAATACTTGATAAAAACCCGATAATAAGCACAAAGTTTGGAAACAAGCCCGTTACGTTTTATCTGGCTTCTCCGTGTTTTGCTGAGCTTACAGTAGAAAACGCAACAATAAAGTGCAAACACTATTCTTATAACCCTAAAACGAACGGTGTGGAATGCATCGAACCTGAAATAAACCCAAATGCAAACAAGCTTCCTCTTTGCGGCAGTATAAACTCGCTTTATGTTGACAAAAGCACAGACAAAACAATGTTTAGAGATACAGACGGCGACGGGAAATGGGACGTGCTTATCTTGGATGGAAAATGGGAAGAGTCAATAGGCTTCAAATCGTTAGGTCCTAATGACAGAATAAGCTTTTTTGACACAAACTACGATGGCGAATGGGACAAGATTGTCCGGGAAAGTAATGATGATTTCTTGGAAAGAGTGACGGTTTTGGACAGCAATTATGACGGCGAACTGGATAAAATTACTTATGAAACTTCCCAAAAAACAGTCACAATAGAAGGAAAGGAGTTTGAAGACAAGGTTCCTATTAACAAGCACATAAGCATTGATACAGAGGAGGAAAACGGAATAAAATACATGACAATAGACTATATAAGTATTGATATTGATAATCCTTCTATAGACTTTTCATCACCCGCTGTTTCTGTCATAGACAAAGACGATGACGGCAAATGGGACTGGGTGGATTTGGTAGGTGTTATATTTTTTGACACCAATGGAGATGGTGTCTGGGACTATGCATATCAATCTTTTCAGGGATTTCAACAGACAAGTGACTGGTATAAAAACGGGTTTTGGAATTGCAAAAAATACGAAGATGACACATGCGTTGAAGGCTCCAGAATAGTTGAAAATGTTGTTGAAAACATAGGCGGTTGCGTGATAGACGGTATTGTAGTTTCGGTTAAGAAAAACGATATCAAAGGCAAACCCAATTTTTGTTACGCTAAAGATTACAGCGGTTTGGTTGGTTTTGCTGCAATAACGGGCAGTTTTGCTGTGAGCGCTCTTGCAAAGGTTTGCAAGATTGGCGGGCCTTTGGGGTTTGTATTGAGCAGTGGCGTTGACTGCGGGTTGGCTTATCTGGATTTCAAGTACGTAAATCAAAACTGGCCCAACGGGTGATTGTTCTGGAATTTGCTATAAAGGTTCTGGTTGTTGTGTTGCTGGTTTTGATAGCTTTTATAGTGTTTGTGGTGTTTTTCAGCGGCATGGGCGGGCAATCAAACGCGCTGATAAAAGGTCTTTTTGGGTGGTTAAATCAAATCATGCCGTCAGGAACAGGAAATACACAACCACCTATAAATATACCCCAGGTTAAATAAATACTATGAAAGCTCAGGGAATATCTGAAGGAATTGCAAAATGGTTGTTGTTTGTTATAATAGGGATTGCGTTTGTTGCGTTTGGTATATTTGTTGCAATGAAATATTTTAAGGTGTGAAGATGGGAAAAGGAATTGCTGATATGCCTTTAATACTTTTTATCTCTATTCTTGGAGCTGTCATAGTGATAATAATTATTTTTTTCCTTGGCTCAAAACTCTGGTCTCTAAATCCTCCAAAACTTATATAAAGCGGTTGAAGGAGCAGACTGTTGCTGTTGGTATTAGCTGAAAATGGTAGCGAACCAAGACGAATGGAACTGTTTGATAAAAATAAAATACCAGATAAATTGTTTCCTTCCGCAAAGCTTACAATTAAATGTTTTCTGGAAAATAAGGCAACGGTCGAGTAATAAACACCCGATGCCGGCGAGCTTTTATAATTTATTCCAGAGTTTTCTTAATTTTTCTTTTGTCAGCAAAGCATAATCTTTATCTTTTGAGAACACTTCCAACGTGATTGTGCCGTTGTAATATTTTTTAAGAGTTTTAAGCGTTTTTTCCCAGTCAATAGAACCGCAACCCATTGGCAAATGCAAATCTTTATCACTATTATTATCATGCAAATGAACATGTTTTATTTTATTGCGAAATTTTTTGATAAATTCTTCCGGCATTCTACCAAACAAATTTGCATGCCCAATATCAAGATGCAAAAATAAATCCGGGACCTTTCTTAAAATCTCCGAGACATTTTTCACATTATCAGCGTAAGTATCAATCGGCTCATACATTATTTTCAGATTAAATCTTTTTGCTTCTTTAACAAGTTTTTTCAATGTTTCTACCTGGAATTTAATTCCTTCTTTCTCTGAAAACATTCCACTAGGCCAATTAGCATGGATGGTAACGAATTCAACTCCCAATTTTGAAAAGACTTCAAAATATCTGACAGCCTCTTTCACCGAGGCTTCTCTCAAAGCTTTTATAGGAGAACCAATAGGAAGATACCAGGCAGTATGACCTGTAACGCCAAGCCTGTATTTCCTAAGAAGTTTTTTGGTTTTTTCAATATCTATTTTCTCTGGGACAGCTTGATCTTCTTCTAAAAATAAATCTACAAAATCAAATTTATTTTTTCCTATCCATTCGATTTCTTTTAATAAATCTTTTCTGGGATTGTTCGGAAATCCGATTTTCATAATATCAGTTAAATTAATTCTTTATATAAACTTATTGATTTTTGTGAACCGGCGCAGATTGAATGTAGACAGATCAGGCGAAGCCCCGAAGGGATTTGGGTGAGCAGGGTGCAACAAAGTGAAAACTTAAACTGCTGTTGTGCTTTCTAATCGAAGGAGAGAGGAATTTTAGTGCAAGACTCCCGAAGGGAAAAGGCAAATTAAAAAATCGGCACATCAACCGCGAAGCGTTATTAGTTAAAACAATAAAGGGTTTGAGCGTTACTAACTAATCCTATAGCAGCAACAATAGAAATTTAAATTATATTTTGTTATGAGATTATTGGGAAATGAATCTGTATCAGGTCGTGCTGCGGCAACATTTGCAATATACTCTGCTGGTGAAATTGCCCAAGGTTTAGGGTTATATTATGGAACTTTTGACCCCAAGGATTTTCTTGCTTACGCAGCCGGGGTTGGACTTGCGGCAGCAATTGACAAACTGACATTCAGAAAGAAAAAATTGGAGCGTCTGTTCGAAGAATGAATTTAAGCCCGAAGCCTTTTCTATATTTAACCGGTTTTTATTGGGTTTACAGTTCCTGAGGCAATAAATTGCAAACCGTCAGAAGCAACCGGCAAATCTTTTAATTAATTATGCCGTTTGCTGTAAATTCACAGAGCTACGAACCATTCAAACTTTTTTTATATACCAGTTTCTAATTATAACTATGGGCAACAGAAAGTTTATCTTAATATTTCTAATATCTGTAATTCTGACCTCCGGGTGCGTGATGAATGAAAAAATTGCAAAATATACATCCGGCACAATAAAGGAACTGGTTTTAACTTACAGTCCCCCGGAATATTCTTTTACAGCAAAAAAATACAATAACCCGGAATACGAACTGCCCCTAAGAGAGTTGCCCGAAAACTATCAAAGGGATATAGTTGAAAAATTTGGAAAGAACTTAACAGAGAAACAGATCAATACTTTATTAAATAATGGAGTCGTTATTCTATCTGGCAATAAAGACAGATTTGAAGAAGCTTATCAGGAACTTAGTGCTACAAAATGGAAAAGCAAAGATGGGCAGGGAGTTCCAATTTTTATAACAACCGATTCTATACTGCATTTGTTCCATATTGAATTTAATGAACTCTTGAAGAACATAGAAATCAAAAAACTTTCTCCAATGCTGAATTCTTTTCTGGATTCCGTCATTGATGAGTCAATTGCTCAATATAACGGATTGGAGGATAAAGAACTGAAAGAATTGTCAAGAAGGAATATTGCCTATCTCTCAGTTGCAAAGAAACTTCTTGACCCTGAATTTAGTGTTCCCGGAATGGTTAAGAAAGAGGTTGAAGAAGAAATAAAGAGAATAGAAGACCATAAAGGGTTCTATAAAAGCCCTCTCTTTAGCGAAGATTGTCCAACGGAATGCTCTGATGGTTTTGTTTTTACTCCGGGTTCTTATCCAAATGGAGAGAAATGCAGTCAGGCGATAAAAGGTCCGAAAATATATTATGAAGGAAAAGTCTGGGACAGCGTGGAATTTTATAAAGAGGTTTGCTCAAGAAAATGCTACTGCGAGGATTATTCCCAATACATTCCAAGGGGTCATTACACAGCGAGCGAAGAATTAAAGAGATATTTCAAATCCATGATGTGGCTCGGAAGAATGACCTTTAAGGCAAGAGGAGAGGAATGGACAAAGCAGGCTGTTCTGCTAACAGATGCTGTAAAATCTGCAAAGGTTAATTTTGAGGGAAAAGAATACAATGCGATTGATATCTGGAACAAAATTTATACCGTGACCGGATTCTTTGCAGGGGCTTCAGATGATTTGACTTTTTATGAGTATGACAAAGCAGTTTTCAATTTGTTCAACTATGAATTTGATGAAGAGAAAGAACTGAAAAAGCAGATCACAGAAGCAATGCAAAAAGAGATAAGGAAGATGAGGGGGCCAAAGATTCTTGGCGGTTTTGAATTTGACATAGCGGGAAACCTGAAAGACACAACACAGGGATTAAGATTAATCGGACAAAGATATGCGATCGATTCCCATATTCTTTCTGATTTAGTTTACAACAATGTCGGGCCTAATCCAGATTCTCCTTATTACGACGAAGTTTTGGATTACTGTGT
>QMZY01000022.1 GCA_003663415.1 Candidatus Aenigmatarchaeota archaeon | reverse complement strand
TTCCCTCCATTTTTTCCTTATTGGTTCCTCAAAATCCTTTGTCCATCTCTTTTCCTTTATCTTAGGCTCCATAAAAACCCCTAACTGATTATATGCAATATTTTAACAGAATTGATTTAAAACTGTTTTCTGGATATTATATACAGTTCCTGACACAATAAATTGCAAAGTGTTAGGAACTATAAACCCGACCGCAGCGTGTTGCAGTTTATGGTGTATCCTTGGAAAGTTGACTTGGCATAAATGCAAAACTTATAAATGCATATGTTTAAATTATTAGTCAGTAAATTTTGGGATAACTATGGCAAAAGAAACAACAGAAATAATTAAGGAATTAATGAGAAAACCGGAAAGAATAAGAAACATAGGAATAGTCGCGCATATAGACCACGGAAAAACAACGCTTACCGATAACCTTTTGGCAGGCGCCGGAATGATTTCCCAGGAGCTTGCCGGTCAGCAGCTGGTTATGGATTTTGACAAACAGGAGCAGGAAAGAGGCATAACTATCTATTCTGCAAACGTTTCCATGGTTCACAATTATCGGGACAATGAATATATCATAAACCTTATAGACACGCCGGGGCACGTTGATTTTGGCGGCGATGTTACCAGAGCCATGAGAGCTGTGGATGGTGTTATAGTTGTGGCATGCGCTGTTGAGGGTTGCATGCCCCAGACAGAAACGGTTATCCGCCAGGCCTTAAAAGAAAGGGTAAGGCCGATTTTGTTTATAAACAAAACAGACAGGTTGATAAAAGAACTAAAACTCACGCCAGAACAAATGCAAGAGAGGTTTAAAAACATAATTACTGATGTAAACATGCTTATTCAAAAATTTGCTGAAGAGGAGTACAAAGACAAATGGACTGTGAGCGTAAATGACGGTTCTGTGGCTTTTGGTTCTGCAACAAAAAACTGGGCAATATCTGTTCCGATTATGCAGAAAAAAAACATAACATTCAAGGATGTTATAGAAATGACAGAACAGGGAAAGGAAAAAGAACTCGCTGAAAAAGCCCCCTTGCACGAGGTTGTTCTTGACATGGTTATCCAGCATTTGCCTGACCCCAAAACAGCGCAAAAATACAGAATACCAAAGATATGGCCAGGGGATATAGAATCAGAGATCGGGAAAAGCATGGTAGAATGTGACCCAAGCGGAAGGCTTGCAGCTGTTGTTACAAAAATATATCCAGACCCGCACGCTGGTTTTGTTGCAACTGTAAGGATTTTTTCCGGAACCGTTTCAAAGGGTCAGGAAGTTTATCTGGTTGGCAAACAGAAAAGAGAAAGGCTCCAGCAGGTTTCACTTTATAAGGGCCAGCAAAGAGTGAATATGGATGAAGTTATTGCCGGCAACATTGTTGGTCTGGTTGGATTAAAGGACGCTGCCTCAGGAGAAACAATATGCGAGCCAGAAAATGTTATTACAGGTTTCGAGGCAATTCAGCACATATTCGAGCCTGTGGTTACAAAGGCTGTTGAACCAAAGCACCCGAAAGACCTTTCCAAGCTTATAGAATTCCTTAAAAAAGTAAGCAGAGAAGACCCGACCCTGAGAATCAAAATCAATGAGGAAACAGGCGAATACCTGGTTTCCGGTCTTGGAGAACTGCATATCAATGCAAAAGTTGAAAACAAACTGAAAGAGGAGGGTATAGAAGTAACGGTCTCGCCGCCAATTGTTATATACAGGGAAAGCGTAAGGTCTGTAACACCAGAGCCCATAGAAAGCAAATCTCCAAACAAACACAACAGACTTTATGTTATTGTTGAGCCGTTGGAAAAAGAGGTATACAATGCAATGGTTTCCGGTGAGATTACAGACCAGGAAATAAAAAGAAAAAATGTAGAACTTGCGGAAAAACTTGTTAAGCTCGGAATGGACAGAGAAGACACAAAGAAAGTAAAGATGATATACAATAAAAACATACTTATAGACGCCACGCACGGTGTTCATGCTATTCTGGAAATAATGGAAATGGTTAAGCAGGCGTTTAAGGAAGCAATGGATGAGGGCCCTTTGGCAAGAGAACCCTGCGCCGGTGTTAAAGTTAAGCTTGTTGACGCCAAACTGCACGAAGATGCCATTCACAGAGGACCTGCGCAAATCATTCCGACATTCAGAAAGGGCGTCAGAGAGGCTATGATAGCTGGCGGAGCATACATTCTTGAGCCGAAACAAATAATAAGAATAGATGTTCCAACAGAGCACGTGAGCGGCGCAACAAAAGAGGTCACAAACAAAAGAGGTCAGATAATAGACATGAAAGAAGAAAGAGGAACCACAATAATAAAAGCAAAACTGCCTGTTGCAGAAATGTTCGGATTTAATTCTGATTTAAAATCCTCTACCGGAGGACAGGGTTTTTACTGGCTGGTTGACATAGTATATGAACCCCTGCCAAAGGAACTGGAACCAAAGGTTATCCAGCAGATAAAAGAAAGAAAGGGAATAAAAGAGGAATAAGTTTAAATTCCTGTTTTTCAAAAATAAAACGTGAAAAACAGCGAAAAGCCTCTTATTGTTGGCATAGACCCCGGTGTAACAACAGGAGTTGTTATATTTGATTTGGACGGAGAGCTTGTTTCTGTCAGCAGCAAAAAATCCCTCTCTAAATCAGACATATCAAGTTTTGTTTCCAAGTTCGGAAAACCCGCAATAGTTGCAAGCGATGTTTCTCTTCCGCCAAAACTTCTGGAAAAAATAGCCTCAGCCTTTGGTGCAAAATTAGTATCCCCCAAAAACAGGTTTTCAAGAAAGGAAAAAGCAAAAATAGCAAGAGCATACCAGAAATTTTACGGAAAGGTGTGGAGAAACATACATGAAAGAGACGCCCTTGTTGCCGGTTATTATTGCTGGAAAAAAATAAGACCAAGAATTTTGAAGCTCGAATCAAAACTCAAAAAGCTTGGAATAAATGATGAAAATCTTATACAAACCATAAAGAAAAAAGTAATTATAGAGGAGAAAAAACTGAAGTGCGTCATAGATGATTTAGGGCAGGGTGCGGTTAAATGAATCAGAGGAAAATTATTGTTTTTCTTTCAAGGCTGATGCTTCTTTCTCTCCCGCTTTATTTTATTCTTTGGTCAGGAGTAAGCCTTTCTCCTTTGCAGGAAGCGGTTTCATTCCAAACAGAGCATGTTCTCAGCTTCGCAGGACTTAATGTTTCAAGAACAAACACAAGAATAGAAATAAGAGGCGAGAAACCGTTCGCATTTTTTATAGACGAGGACTGCACAGGATGGAAATCAATGTTGTTTCTGTTTGCGCTGGTTTTTGCTGTTCCCGGTGTGAAATTAAAAAAAAGATTGTTTGGTCTTGTTTTGGGGCTGCCTCTTGTATGGATTGTTAATCTTTCCAGAATTATAACAATTGTTTTTATAGAACAAGCCCATGGTGCGCAATTGGCTTTGTTTTTCCATGCTTATGTCTGGAAAGCTGTTCTCATTTCAGCAGTTCTTTTGATATGGTTTTTGTGGATGAAGCAAAAAACAATATTTAGGTTCCTGACAAAATATTAATATGGATATTGACTGGATGACGGGAGTTGTTCTGTTCCTGATTTTTGTTATCCTGGGTTTTTGGCATTATTCAGGATTTTTCCAGGAAAAAATGCAAACGCAAGATTTAACTTATGTAGGTGAAAAAATCCTTAACTCCCTTTTGACTCAATCTTATGAAGTCCCCGTGTATTACAACTCAAGCTCCGGAAGCCTCGAAACGCTTTCGCTGACCTTTTCATGGCCTGAAGGAACAAAAAACTCAACAAGAATCTTTTCAGGCGCAACATCACTGGAATGCAATATTTCCGGAAACAAACTCTACTGGACAGCTGACACTGTAAAAGGAGAAAACATGTTTTTAATAAAATTTTCAAAAAAACCCAGCAATGTTTTGTGCAACTCTGACATAAATACAAGCAATCCAAACGAAACAGTTTCCTGGGTTATGGAAACGGAAAACGTGTTTTCCCTTTACAAAATAAACCAGATGCTTTCAACAAATTATACAGATTTCAAAGAATCTTTAGAGCTTAGTAATGATTTTCAGATTGTTATAATTAATAATACAGAAACATTTTACGGAAAAACACCGCCTCTAAGCAGAAATGTATATGTTAGTGAAAAGACAGGAAAAACAGACGAAGGAAGCAACACAACCATAAGAGTCCTTGTGTGGTGATCAATCTTTTAACCATCTGTATATTTCCTCTTTCATTCTTGGCACGCTCAAACCAGAAAAATCATAAAGTTCTGAGCATTTTCCCGAACCAATGATACCAGAGATGTATAATCCTTTGGTTTTAACGGGATATTTTTCTGAAACCACACTTGAGACTGCTTCTCCCAGACCGCCCTCTTTTCTATGCTCCTCAATTGTGACAAGTTTTCCTGTTTTTTTAAGAGACTCTATAACCAGTTCATCATCTAACGGCTTAACATAAGGAATACTTATAAGCTCTGCATCTATTCCGTATAATCCCAGTTCTTTGGTTAAATTAAAAGCCTTAGAAAGCATGCGACCGTTTGAAACCAGAGTGACATCTCTCCCTTCTTTAATCCTGTAAGGTTTTATATACCATGCCCCTTTTCCATTAATAAACCCTCTACCAATTTTTATTTCAGGTTTTATTTTCATTTCATCAGATTGCCTGAACAGTCTGATATAAGTCGGGTTTTTGTCTTCAGCTGTGAGATATAAAACCTCTTCCAGCTCCTCAACACTTGGAACAACACAAACCATGGGAAGCGTCCTTATTATCCCAACATCCTCTGTTCCATGGTGGCTCTTTCCGTCTTCTCCAACAAATCCTCCGTGGGTTCCTATGATCTTTACATCAAGACCCTGGTAAGCAATGCTTTGCCTTATTTGCTCCCATGCTCTCCCAATAAAAATGGCAAAAGTGCATGCGTAAGGTTTTTTGCCTGTTATGGCAAGACCGGCCGCTGTACCCATCATGTCCTGTTCAGAAACACCGCAATCTTTGTACCTTTCGGGAAATCTTTTTTTGAATTCCCCTGTACAGGTTGAACTTCCAAGGTCAGCGTCAAGAACAACTATCTCCGGATACATCTCACCAAGTTTTGCAATGGTTTTCCCGAAAACTTTTCTTGGATTTACTTTTTCCATTTATTTCACCAACACTCGCTTGTATTCATTTCCAATTGCATCTCCTATTAACCTGTCAAGCTGTTGGAAAGCGATTTCAAGCTCTTCATCTGTCGGGGCTTTTCCGTGGTATTTTGGGTTGTTTTTAAAGGGATAAATATCTCCCCCTTTCCACGTGTTCAATATAACACATTGTGGATATTCCCTTACCTCTTTTGCTTCAGTTATATATTCTGCTATTTTTTCAGGGTCATGCCCGTCCATATGCATATCCTCTTTCCTTTCGGATGATGGTATTTCTTTGCCAATCACATACCATCCAAAAGCTTCAAACTTGTTCCGAAGAGGATATAAACAATCTGTATACGAGTCTATTGACCAGCCATTATAATCAACAATCAAAGTAAGATTATCTAAACCTTTAGCGTTTCTTGCAGCTTCCCACACCTGACCTTCCTGAAGCTCTCCGTCTCCAGCAACAACATACACTCTGTTTGGTTTCTTATCAATTTTAAAACTAAGAGCCATGCCTTTTCCAATAGACACGCCCTGCCCTAAACTTCCCGTTGAAGTTTCAAGAAAAGGAAGCATCTGTTTATCAACATGTCCCTGCAATCTTGAGCCGAGTTTTCTTAGAGTGAAAAGCTCTTCTTCAGGAATATACCCGACCTCAGACAACACAGCATAAAGAGCAGGCGCAGCATGGCCTTTTGAAAGAACTAATCTGTCTCTTCCCTCCCAGAACGGATTTTCAGGCTCATATCTCATCAGTTTTTTCCCCTCTGAATCAGAACCAAAATAAAGAGTTACCAAAATATCCGCACAGGAAAGCGAACCTCCTGTATGCCCTGAGCCTGCTTCTTTAAGCATCAAAAGAATATTTTTTTTAACTCTGGCTGATATTTTCTTCAAGCCATTGTTCATTGAATCACTTAAGATTTTTCTATTTGAGAATTAAAACTAAACTTTAAATTCATTTGCTTAGGAACTGAACAAAACCTGTGGATATAATGAGAAGAAAAAAAGGTTAAAGTCTAAAAGTAAATTAGAAGTGACAACATGAAATTATAACTAATATTTAAGTTTATTTATAGTGTATTATAAATAAAATTTTAAGCTGTGTTGAAAAGTGGTCAGAATTATCAGAAAGGCAGAAAGAGATACTGAGGCTTCTGAAAGAAAACCCAAGAATCACCAGAGCAAAGTTATCAGAAAAGCTCGGGATAAATCCCTCAGCAGTTCAGAAGCACCTGGAAAAACTAAAAGCGATGGGTTTAATCAAAAGGATTGGCCCGGACAAAGGAGGCTATTGGAAGGTTGTGGAGAAGGAAAATTAGAGATATTGTCGATGCCGAGTAATGGAAGAAAGTGGTGGAGAGGGTTTGATATGAACAAAGAAGAATTGAAATTACAGTTCCTGACACAATAAATTGCAAGGCGTCAGGAACAACTGGCAAACGATATCTTTGGAATCAATATGTCCTTTGCTATAATTCCATAAAACATTTATTTCATTTAACTAAGTTAATTTTGTATGTCCAGATTCGAGGACAGACAAGTAGAAATGTTAGAACGAGAAATTAGTGAGAGAGCAAAAGCCAAAAAAGTTCAAGACCAACAGGAAAAAGACAATATCAAAGAAAGATTAAGACAGCTTCTTAAAGGAAAGGGAATTAAATTTACAATGAATCAGTTAGATGATGCCATAGACTTTGTATTTTATGCATGGAAGGAAAATTTTGTATCTAAAGATTTGATTAAAGAGTATGGAGACAAGAAAATAGAAGAACTCAGAGCAAAAATTGAAGAAATGAAAAACGAGTATGATGATTGGTTACTTAAAATAAAAAAGAGCCCTTTGTCTGATTTGTTTAATAACAAAGAAATCTTTGTTTCTGATGATGATCCGTTAAAAATTGTAGAATCTTTTTTAAGAGATAAAAATATCGCAACAACAATTGAAGATCAGGACGAAGCTGCAGAATTAATTAGAAAAAGGAGAAGTATGTCATCTTTAAGAGAAATAGAAGAGTATGAAAAATCAAGAAAACAAGATATTGAAAACCAGATGAAAGGATATGTAAAAAGATTTGAGGGAATATATGCTAAAATAAAAAACAATCCGCTTAAAGAAGTTGCTTTAGAGATGTTAGAGTTTAAAACAAATTTTCAGGCATCGTTAGTGTAAATAGTTAGCTGAATCGAAACCATGTCAGCAAAACTTGTTTCACCTCCCGAATGCTGGCATGTTTTCGCAGCAATATTTGCATGACAAAAGCAAATTCTAGACAACGTTAAGCATGTTTTCAAGCACTTCTAACAGACATAATAAGCATTCAAGCAAACATTAAAAGCACGCTTTTCAAGCAAACCCTTCCAGCACGTATTAAAAGCACGGGAAAAAGCGTACTCATGAAAAAAATCCGCCCTATATTATAGGGAGAAATTTTTCTCCCTTATAGCCCTGGAGGTGAAAAATGAAATCCAAAAGAAAGGAATTAGACCTTATCGAAGAACAGCTTTCCCTTCTGGAAGCCCTTTACGAAATGCACAAAATAGCCGAAACCCATCGAAAGAAAACCCTCCTCCAATCCCAATACGATTTCATTAACAATTAGTTCTTTCTGGCAATTACCAGCAAACAAATAATCAAGAGCAAACCCATTCCACAATTTCTGACAATTTCTTCCAAACCTCTATCTCTTTATTTTTTATTTTTAGCAAGGTTACGGAAGGTTTAAACATTTAGGATTACTTCAGCTTCTATTTCGGTGTTTTCGTTCCTGTTGAAAAATTTGATAACTTTAAATATCAACTGATAACAAATATTATCACTTTCCTGCTTCTGGTTTAAACCTTCATAAAAACGAAAACGTTATTATCGGGATATAAACTATATTCCCTTTTATCTCTATTTTCTCTCCCCCATGAATCACAATCCCATACGGAGAATTATACCTTTCAATGGCTTTTTTTATCTGACCTTTAGTTTTTTTGCCAATACCCACTTCCACCGGTATTAACCTTTCTCCCTTCTGAAGAATAAAGTCAACACCTCCCTCTTCTGGATCATAAAAAACCCCAGTAACCATGCCCATGGTTTCCTTGATTCTGAAAAAAGAAGAAGCTGCGAAATTTTCACCAAGCAACCCGAGAATTTCCCTGTTTTTTTCGTCAAACATACCGATTTTAAACATTAAAGCAGCATGTATCGAAGGCGAAAGAAAATAGTATTTCCAAGGTTTCCTAACAATTTTACCAGCTCCACTGTAAGGTTTTACACTGAAAATTAAATGCGTTTTTTCAAGGATATGAAGGATATTCCTTACCATTGTTGGCGATGTTCCGAGTTTCTGGGAAAGTTTCATATCAGAAACCTCGCCAGGCTTCTGCAAAGCGAGAAAGGCAAGTATTCTTGCTATTGTGTTTCTGGTATCCGAGGTAAAAGACTGTAAAGAAAACACGTCTTTTTCTATAACTCTGCTGACCATGTCAAATATTCTTTCATACACATCGGTTTTACTCAGATACAGAGAAATGGGAAACCCACCAACACATAAAAATTCCTCAAAAACCTTATCAACAGGTTTCCTGAGTTTTATAAGATTCTTTTTCATTAAATTCTCATTTTTTGATGCATATCCAAAGAAAGTTTTTGGTCTGAATATAAACTCTCTTAGGCTTTCCGCCATCCCCTTCGGAGGAAAGATGTTATACTTTAAAGTTATATATTCGGAAAAATTCATTGGAAAAACCATCTCCCTTTTAGACCTTCTTGCAGCGTCCACATTCATTTCCAGACTCAGCGCAGAAGAACCTGTAAATATCATGAATATTTCCTTGCTCTGATCATAGAGTATTTTACCCACACTGGACCATTCTCTATCGTAATGAGCTTCATCAACCAGAATGAATAATTTTTTATCCAGACCCACCACAGAGGTGTTGTGAACCTCTCTTATAAAAACATCCACTATATCCTTTATATCTGCTCCTAGATAGGTTTTTATCTCATCAGCAGAGAAGTAAAGGATTCTGTTTTCCTGAATATTTTCCTTTCTTAAATAATTGTAAATCTGGAAGAGCAGGGTTGTTTTTCCGACGCCTCTTAAACCGGGCATAACTAAAAATCTGTTTTCAATGTTTCCGGGTTTTTCACCCATAAGAAAGTCTGTTACGTGTTTTTTTATCCTGAAGTAAACCCTTCTGTATTTGAGCTCCTGCCCGTTGATTTCTGTAAGTTTCTTTGCCAGTTCCGGCGCTTCCGAAAGCTTCGCATACACATATCTGATCAAAACATCCCTCTCAATTTCCACAGGTTTTTTATCCCTTTTCATTTTCCCACTTTTCATTTTTATTTATACATAATAATGTATAAGTATTTATAAATGTTTATACATTAAAATGTATAAAACTTAATTAGTTGGGTTCTGACATGTTTAAACATTCAGAAAAGGGTTTTTAAATCTGAATGGGAAGAAATAGGATATAGGAAGGGTGAAACGATGAGAAACCTCGAAAAGAAAGAAATAACAAGAGGAGTTTAAAAGATTCAAAAAGAACAGGTCTGACAATTTATGGTTGTTATAAGGTGAAAAATGGGGGGAGACAAACTTGTTAACGATGTAGGAAAGTTACTAATAAAATTAGGATTCAAAGCCTACTGGCCAAATGGAGCAATTGACATCGAGAAGCTAAGCACATCTTTCACTAAACCCAATAAAATAGAAATCGACATTATTGCTAAACTCGGTTCTGTCGGATTTTTAATAGAAGTAACCACCCAAAAAACGGGTAATAAAGAAAAAATTAGAAAATTTCTAGATAAATTAAGAGCAATTGAAAAAAGTAAACTAAAACTTGTTGAAATAGCTAAACTATTTTCTGGAATACCTGTAAATGAAACGGAAACATTTAGAGATATAGAAGTATGGAAAGGTATTTATATAGGTACAGGGGCCGAGATCATCTATGAAAATATAAAGCCAGAAGATTTTGGAGCTAACAATGAATTGAAAATTCTTAATATTGATGACTGGGTTTACATTTCAAAATTGATCGAATGTATTGGAGGGTATGCTAAATATGAATTAATCTCCTTTCTTGATATAGAAAAATTTTTAGAAAAGGGATATGAAGAAGATGTTAAAAAGATCGAACCTTTTAAAGTTGAAAATAGAGAAATAACAGAGATAAATGGAAAAAAATTATCTGCAGATATATACTTATTCTCGACATCTCCCTCGTTCCTGTTAAAAGTATGTAAAGTTCCTAGGTTCTATGGACTGCCTGACCGTGAAGCAAAAATATATTATCAACGAATGTTAAATAAAAATAAACTAAATCAGATGAGAAAAAATTTTATTAAAAATTCTTCTTTAAAGTCGTTTCCAACACCCATTACGCTCATATTACCACCTATGGTTAACGAAAACAAAAAGGGAAAGTTAGAGATTCCCGTTAAATATGGATCATTAATTATCATAGATGGTCAACATAGGTTATATTCCTATGCATTACTTCCAGATGAAGTTAAAGAAAATGCAAAAATTTTAGTCACAGGAATAAAATTTCATTCGGAAGATACAGAAGAAATAAGAAAATTTTCGGCAAGGACTTTTATAGACATAAATAGTGAGCAATTAAAAGTTAAGACCTCACTTCTTTATCTTATTGCATATGATTCTATGGGAGATACATCCGATGAGGCTCTTGCTGGAAAGGTAATTTCTCTGTGTAATACAGATTTACAATCTCCTTTGCACGACCTTTTTGAGGGTCGCGCACTTGGCAGAAAGTCAAAATTTAATATTCC
>QMZY01000021.1 GCA_003663415.1 Candidatus Aenigmatarchaeota archaeon | reverse complement strand
GGCTTGTTTTGGAAATTTCAAACCTTGGCAAGATGCCTGTTACAATTTATCCCGGGATGAAAATATGCAAACTTGTGATTTTCAGGCTGACTTCACCCGCTGAGCTTCCCTACAATAAAAGAAAAAATGCTAAATATTACCAGCAAAACAGAGTCACAGAAAGCAAAATTTTTGAAGAAACTGATTTTTAGTTCTATATTATTAAGTCTATAAACCTTTCTATTGCGTCTCTGTCATTTAAGTATCTCTTGCTCATAACCACATAGTGGATATAATCTTTTAGTTTTTTCACTTTTTCCATTGGTGATACTCTTGCCTGATAATCTTTATCGCTTGGATTTATTCTAACTCCAGGAATAAGTTTCTTAATTTTTAGATTTCTAAGCCCTTCGCTTTCCTCAAGAGCCTTGACATCCATAGTTATCGCATCGCATCCGCTTTCTTCAGATATTTTCCCTAATTCATATATTACTTGTGAAACAGTTTTTCCATAAAGTGTCTTTGCCTCATCCTCAGGTATCTTTGTATGGATTGTGAATCCGATAACCTTTATTCCGTCTTCTTTACCTTTCTCTACATAGCCTCTGAGATTTTTTTCCATAAGTGATGCGGAAACCGTTATATAATCCAGCGGAAGTTCTGAAGTGACTTCTTCAATGCTTTTATATCCTGTATTACAACCATGAAAAATTTTTAAATCGCCAAAAATTTCATAACCCATATCTTTGAAAAGCCTGTATTTTGAAAAGCCCTTTCTTAACGCGTAGTCATTTATTTTAACTCCAAACTTTTTCTTAATTTCGTTTCCGTATTCTCCTTCCAAACCCTCCAAGAAACTTCTGCCTGTTTCTACAATTTTATCAGTAGGCAGGTCTAACGCAACAAAAATTTTTTCAACCATTTTATTCACTTATTGTTTTTATAACTTTTCTGGTCCAGTTCCATGGATCTGAAAGCCATTCTCTTACAACTTCGTATCGTTCTCCATCTAAATATCCATTTTTGTAAGCCTGTTCAAAAAACGTTTTCCCATCAACCACATAAATCTGCGTCAAATTCTCTCTTCCCAGCCTTTCAACACCAACAGGATGTCTATAATCAAAAACGCATGCCGCCACCAGATGTATATCATTTTCTTCGCTGTATCCGAACCTTTTTAGAATCCTTATGGTGTTTTGAGTAGTTTCTGAGGTTGTTCTTAATTCTTCAAAATTTATAACACTGCTTGTTTCTTCCAAAGGAGGCATCAATCCCTCTATATAATCTGTTAAATTCTCTTCATTTCTTTTCACACTTATTGTTTTTCTCATGCCTCTTGCATAAGGTGTTGCTGGCCATATAGCCTCTTCATATAAACTCTCTAAATTTCTTCGTGTTTCATCTCCGATAAATGCACCGCCTGTCATATTCGGCAAACAAACATGATATTTACCGCCAATCTTTTGAAGAAATTCTCTGCCTATTTTTCTGGCTAATTGTTTTGCGAATATTTCTCTTGGAACTTTATGCGTAAGCAAGCCTTTTACCCTAAGATATACCGGTCCTATATGTTTACCTTCAGGAACTATTTTCTTGAGGCTTTCATACACATCTTGTGGAATAAGTCCTTCTTCTTTCATTGTGTCAATTCTTCCAGCGTACTTCCTCGGTCCTTCTTTTCTTATCTCATCAAAATTTTGAACATAAACCAATTTTTGACCTGTTGCTTCTGTTATGTCAAAAAGAAGACCAGCTAACAGTTTGGCTGATTCCTCTGGCGCAAGCTCGTCATCGTATCCTTTTTCTATAAGCTCCTTGTTTTTATCTAAAGCTTGATTTATTTTTTGCATTTTATGTTATTGGCAGTAAATTTTTTAAGTTTAACGTGTTCTAGACTGTGTTTCTGCAGTGAATAAGGTGTTGGGAACGGTTTGCTTTTTTTCAATTTTGCCTCCCATTATGTTATGGTTTGAACGGATTAGTTAAGAGTGAAGAATAAATATTTAAAGCCTTGTATCCAATTATTCATAATTTAAGGCGATAGTATGGCGTTAAGACCTGCAAAATGTTATAGAAAGATAGAAAGGCCCTGGACAAGAATCTCAAAAAAGAAACCCAAAAAGAGTTATGTTAAGGGTGTCCCTGCAAAAAAAATAGTTAAATTTGAAATGGGAGATTCAAAGAGAAAATACGATGTAAGGGGGTTTTTAGTAGCACAGCAGGCGGTTCAGATAAGACATAACGCCCTTGAGGCTGCCAGAGTGGCTGCAAACAGGTATCTTGATAAATTTGTTGGAAAAGACTCTTATTTCCTTAAAGTGCTTGTTTATCCCCACCACGTTTTAAGAGAAAATGCAATAGCCACAGGTGCTGGTGCGGACAGATTCCAGACTGGCATGAGGAAAGCTTTTGGAAAACCTGTCGGCACGGCTGCGCAGGTCAGGCCGAATCAGAGGCTTCTTGAAGTAAGGGTTGAAAAAGCAAAGGAACGCGAGATAAAAGAGGCTTTAAGAAGAGCCTCTGCAAAATTCCCAACAACCTGCAGAATAGTTATAGAAGACATGCCGAATTAATAGCAAATTTCTTTATTGTCAAAAACTTGGAACAAAACCCATTATCATGCCAGTTATATAAGGAACCAGCACGAGGCTTAGTACAAAAAATATAACACCAACCATTACCGCGTGAGTAAAGCTCATTTCTCCGAAAAACCCTTTTATTAAAACAATCCAGATTCCAAGTGAAATTATAAGATGAGCAAACGGGACCCAAGAAATAAATGAAATCAATAAACCCATTACCCCAAAAAATGTCAAAACATTGCCTATCAAAGCGACCAAAAAAGCGTTCGCGGGTTTGACCGATTCTCCAAAGTGGTGACTAAATATCTCAACCAGAACCAAAAGAACGATTCCTCCAACAAGCGTGGAAAGAATAACCTGAACGCCAAGGCCAATCCAGTAATTATAGCTTTGCGAGTTCGCAAGGTCATACAAAGCCTGAGGGTCTATAAAATTCGGAAAGTCCATATTAATTTTATATATTTATATAACTTTAAATAGATTTTTTAAAATTATTATGAAAAAATACTGTGTGCATGGTTTTGGATGGGACTTTAATGGAACATTAGTTAATGGGCATCCAGAAATTACTTTAATGTATATGATTATAATAAACTCCCTTTTTGATTTAAAAATAAAAAAATTTTCTAAATTGTTTTTTTATACACAACCAAAATGTTGGAACCTTTTACTTAAGAATGAATGGGAAACCCTTTATTCAGTTTTTATAAATGATATTGCTTATAAAAAGGATTTTGTTTCCCATTGTATGGAAAATTACCCTTTTGATGAAAATTTGCTAAATAAAGTTTTTAGAAAGTTACCTAAAATTGGTAAGAAAATAGATGTGAGAATTGATAAAAACAGTGTTAATGTTGTAAAGGAACTTTATGAAGATAAGGTTACGAATTTTATTTACAGTGCCTCTTTCACTCCTTTAATAAAAAATATGTTACACAGAAATCGTATTGAAAATTATTTTTCAGAGATATTTGCAAATGAAATAAATGATTTACAAGTAAACCTTACGGACAAATCAAAAACGTTTCCTGAAGCATTAAAAAAATTAAATCTTAATTATGAAGCTACAGGATATATAGGCGATTCTCCAAACGATAAAAATATTTTTAAATTGGTTGAATTTCCATTTGTAGATCCTAAAGCTTCGGAGTCATTTAAAGAAGAATGCAGGTATGATCCAAATTTTGAAGGCAGGGTGTGTGTTTTGAACGATTACTCAGAAATTCTAAAATCTTTAGAAAGAAAACTATATTTTTAATTTTCACACAATATCCTTTTTTACTATCTCTCCGGGAAGTGTGGTTTTTTCAGGCCAGATTTTTCGGCCAGGATAGACAGATGTGTGTATTCCTGTATGCACAGCATCTCCTATGACAGCTCCAAGCTTTCTTCTTCCTGTATCTATTTTTTCTCCTTTTATTATACTTTTTACATTCTTTCCATCATGCCTCAGGTTAGCTGTAATTGTTCCCCCGCCCAGATTAACTTTGTCTCCAATAACGGAATCTCCCACGTATGATAAATGCCCTACATTAGTGGAATCCCCAATTACAGAATTCTTTATTTCCACAGCGTTTCCTATTCTGCAGCTGCTTCCTATAGTTGTGAAAGCTCTGATAAAACAATTCGGTCCTATTGCGCAGTTCTCTCCAATAACCACAGGACCTTCTATATAAGCACCATTCCTGACAAGCGTGTTTTTACCTATCCGTACAGGACCTTTAAGTGTAGCGTTTTTTTCAACCTGCCCTTCAATTCGGGTTTCCTTTATTTTTGAAAGAAAAAACTCATTAGCGTTTAAAACGTCCCATGGATATCCTATAGATAACCAGTAACCTTCAAGCATGCAAACCTTAACATCTTCTCTTTCTGCATATCCGGCAACGGCTTCATTCAGCTCATATTCGCCTCTTGGTGATTTTTTCAGTTTTTTTATTTCCTGAAAAACCTCTTTTCCCAAACAATATGCTCCGCAATTCGCTATGTCTGACAATGGTTTTTCAGGTTTTTCCTGAAACCCTGTAACTTTGGAATTTTCAGTTATCCATATCCCAAATCTTTGCGGGTTTTTTTCCTTCCTTGCCAAAACAGAGTATTTGTTCTCAATCAGGTTTTCCAAATCTCTGGGATGATAAATATCATCTCCCATAAGAACCAAGAAATCAGAATCTATAAACTTTTCAGCACACAACAAAGCATGAGCTGTTCCAAGCTGCTCTTCCTGAAAGGCAAATTTCACTTTCAGACCTGTTCGCTCGGAATATTTTTTCGCATATTCCATAACCATTTCCTTTTTAAAACCCAAAACCAGAACAACCTCATCAACCAAACCATTTAAAGCGTCAAGGTTATATTCCAGAACTGGTTTGTTTGCAACCCGCAATAAAACTTTGGGTTTATTAATTGTTAAAGGGTATGTTCTTGTTGACTTTCCTGCCGCTAATATAACCGCCTGCATTATTTCACCGTTACAGATTTAGCAAGGTTTCTTGGATAATCCGGGTCATACCCTCTCAGAACAGCAAGATGATATGCCAGAATCTGAACAGGAATTATATTTACAATAGGAGAGGCGACACCTACGTCCGGAACTTTCAGCCAATAATCAAACACCTCGTTGTTTTCAGGCGAAACGCCTATTATATAGCCGCCTCTTGACTTTATTTCCATAGCATTTGCAATGATATCATCTTTGGTTTCATCGTTTGCAGCAAGAACTATACATGGAACACCTTTTTCTATTAACGCTATGGGTCCGTGTTTTAATTCACCGCCAGCAAAGCCCTCAGCATGAATGTAACTGACTTCCTGAATCTTTATTGCAGCTTCCAGAGCTATAGGATAGTTTAAAGACCTTCCTATTATATAGATGTTCGGCTGTTTATGGATTTTTTCAGCCAGTTTCTTTATCCTCTCTTCGTATCTTGGATTAAGCATATCATTAACCTTGGAAGCGGTTTCCATTAAAAGCATTTTACCTTCCTGCAACTTTCCAGCCACAGCATGGGCAAGAAGAATTACCAAAGCCAGCTGCGCTGTTGTTGCTTTTGTTGACGCCACTGCCTTTTCAGGGCCAGCTTTTATATTAAAACTATGGTCAGAATACCTGTCTATAGTTGAACCAGCGACATTCACAAGAGAAACAACTTTTACGCCCCTCTTTTTGGCTGTTTCTATGGCTTCCAATACATCTGCTGTTTCACCGCTTTGGGAGATTGCTATCAAAAGCGTTTTATCGGTCAAAAAATGCTTATAATTTGGAAACTCAGAAGCAACCACATAATTTATATGCTTATTCGCTATTCTTGAAAATATATATTCGCCTGCAAAACAAACCTTTCCTGCTGTTCCGCAGCCTGTGAAAAACGTTCCAAATGCGTTATTTATTTTGTTTGCAATTTTTTCTATTTCCTTATCATCCTGATTTATTGCCCGCATTATGGTTTCTTTCTGCTCCATTATCTCTTTTATCATAAAATGAGGATATTTTCCCTTTTCCGCCTGCTCAGCGTCCCAGTCAATGGTTATAAGCCTTTTTTTAACTTCTTCCCCTGTAAGAAGGCTATAAAACTTGTTTTCTCCATCCAAGACAATCATTTCATTGTCATCCAGATACATAACATTGTTTGTATAGTTAAGGAATGCGGGTATGTCAGACGCCACAAACACCTCTTTGTCTTTTACGCCCACAATAAGAGGAGAACCCCTTCTAACAGCCACCATTTTTCCTGTGTCCCTTTCCAGAGCAACAATTGCATATCTTCCCTTGAGTTGGGAAACTGTTTTTTTAACAGCCTCTTCAAACCCGTACTTAATGTTTTCTTCTATCAGATGGGGTATTATCTCAGTGTCTGTTTCACTGTTAAAAACATGCCCTTTTTTCAAAAGCTTGTTTTTAAGCTCTTGGTAGTTCTCTATTATCCCATTGTGCACAACAGCTATCCTTTTCTCACAATCAATATGCGGGTGTGCATTTGTTTTGTTAACATTTCCATGGGTTGCCCATCTCGTATGCGCTATTCCTGTGTTTCCCGGCAAACCTTCCAACATGTTCGATTCAGAGATTTTGCCTGTGTTTTTAAAGATATGAAGTTCTCCTGAATGAACGGTTGCAAACCCGTAAGAATCATATCCTCTATACTCTAACCTCTTCAGCGATTCTATAAGTACAGGGAAAGCTTCCTTTCCTTTATATCCTATTATTCCGCACATATACTTAACAGAATAGAATTTGCATATCCTATATAAACGCTTTATTGAAAAAATCCTTATAGTCCATCCCGGAAAAGCTCTTCTGAAACCGGAATATTTATAAGCTTTATTAAAAAATATTTATTAATATTAAAAATTGGGTTTTAATATGAACAAATACTTCCTTCTCAAAACAGGGAAAAAAACAACCACAACACCTGTGTTGCTTTTTAAAGAACCCGAGAAACTTAATATACTTTCCACGCCATTGGCATGGAAAATCTATAAAGAATTTGCAAACCCAGCCTGTCCAGTTGATGTTGCAAAAAAACTCAAAATCCATGAGCAGAAAGTCTATTACTACGTTAAAAAATTCAGGAAAGAGGATCTTTTGAAAGAGGTTTCACAGGAACAAAGAAAAGGAACCGTGGCAAAGTTCTATCAAACCAAACACCAGGCCTTTGCATTCAAATCAGATACAGCACCTGAGAAGGAAATCCGTGTGCCTTCTCCTGCAAAATCCGCAAACCTTGAACCCTTTATTGAGAACAACAAACTAAATGCTAAAATTATTGTCGGTTCTCCTGACCCGCACGGACCATGGAAAGCAAGAGCATCGGATTCCTGTTGCGCAATTGATTTTGCGCTGTTTATAGGCTCCTTTACTGATGGAAAGAACGTTCCAAACTACAAACTAGACACTGAGATCAGAGAATCAGATTTGAAGCACAACTTGATTCTGATAGGAGGACCAACAGTAAATATGGTTACCAGAAAAATTAACAATAAACTTCCCATTAGAATAGACATAAAAACAGACTATAGAATTGTTTCTGACCTTTCAGGAAAAAGCTATACAGATGACACGCACGGAATGGCTGTTATTATCGAAAATCCGTGGAAAACAGGAAAAAAAATACTTGTGATTGCAGGAAAAAGGTTTGCCGGAACAAGAGCAGGGGTTTTGGCATGCATAACAAAACTCAATTCCATTCTAAAGGGAAACAGATTCAAGCCAGAGTTTATTGCAAAGGTTGTGAAAGGATATGATATGGACGGTGACGGGGTAATAGACACAGCAGAAATTCTGGAATAACTATTTCACTTTTTTTATTTCCAGCCCGTCGTTTTCTTTCAATACATAATCCTGCGGGACAAACTTTCCGTTCACTTTGGGTATGCCTTCAGACATTGTTATTCCAAGGCTTTTAAACACATCAAAAACAGTTGAATTATCTTTTACTTCCATATTCATTTTCTTATTTTCTCTTTCAATCCAGACTTGTATTTTCATATTACTAAACTATTTAATTCAGACTGGATAAATAAATATTATGCTGGCTCCAACACATTTGTTTTTTGCTTATGCCCTTGCGGAGATTCTAAGGCTACCAAGACTTCCAGCAATTATAGGCGGAGTAATAGTTGACATGGATATGGTTTTACAGTATGGTTTTCCTTTTATGCACCGCGGCATAGTTCACACGCCGCTTATAATGATAGTATCAATGATGGTTTTGTATGTTTTCACAAAAAACCAAGACCAAGCGTTCTCTTTTGGTCTCGGTTTTGTTTCCCATCTCTTTCTTGACACACTCAATCCAACGGGCATAATGTGGCTGTATCCGTATCCTATGTACTTTTCGCTCAATCTTGCTCAATACAACAACCTCATTGCTAACGCAGGCATCATATTTGCCTCGCTTTTGTGTATAGTTTTTTACAGATGGAAAAATGAACAAAGAGCTTGAGTTCAGGGCAGCTGGAATAATAGTTCTGATAGTTTCTGCTATGCTGTTCTCTGTGCTGGGCACTGTTTGCACAAACACATATTCACTTAAAAACGCACCGGCAAAAACCACTATATCTTATCTTTTGACCGAGTTTCCGGTTAATCAGTACGTATGCGTTGAAGGAACTGTTTCTGAAATTCTTCCGGACTACACGTCAAAAAAAGGCTATAAATACCAGCAGTTCTTTATAACAGACGGTAAAAACTCTTTAAAGGTTTTCTGCTCAAAATACAGCGGTTCTGTGAATGTTTCAGTAAATGACCATGTGTCTGTGACAGGGAAATTCCAAAAATTCGGAAACACTTATGAAATCTATACCCAATGCAAAGACATAGAAAAAACATAATCAAAGGCGTTTGTTTGGCTGTATCCTTCTTCGGATATTTATCCGGGTTAATATAAGTTTTGACTCTTGCTGTTAATGTCCGCTTGGCTCTGGGTTTAATGTTCATTTCCCTCTAACTCTTCGCTCCACCCGCTTTTTCTTCAAAATTTCCACATAGTCGCCCGACCTTTGCAAAGCCTTTGAAAAACCGGGTTCGACGCCGACAATAAGAACTTCCTTTCCCATTTCCTTCGCAACCTGAATTGCAGGCAAATAATCAGCATCTCTTGAAGCAATCGCAACAACGTCAATATTTTTGTCATATGCTGCTCTTACAGCTGCAACAGCCACAGCAACATCAACATCTGATTCCTTTTCTCCGGCAAGATTTATAACTGGTTCAAATCCTTGGTTTGCTATGGCTTCTACAAGTTTTTCAGATGCAAACTGATTCAAGAAAACCTTTCCTGTTACAAGTCTTCCATATTTTTGCACAGCAGACCTTAAATCATCAAGGTCAAGGTTAAACTCCTTTCTAATTATATTCGGACCGTCCACAAACAAAGCTATGTTTTTCTTTTGCCTTTTTTTACCAAAACCAAGCATTTTTTCACCTTCCTTATTATATTGCTACGACAAAGCAATCAGACCAACCTTATAATTTTTATAATTTTTAATATAAAAACTTATTCAGCTTACCATATAAAAGAAAGCAAGCCGGCTGCGGTGTAAAGAACAACCCCCAAGACATTGTCTATAGTTGCAAGAACAAAGCTTCCAATCCCTGTTATCATTCCTATTACAGGAGACAGAAACATCAAAACCAAAAGACAAAGAATTATAACAAAAACCCCCTTGACAGCCCTTCTTGTGTCGCAAAAGAAAGCGAAAACAGACCCTGTAATCAAACCGCCTATGTGCGAGTAATGAGCTATATTCCCAAACTCTGGCTGAAAATATATAACGAATGTTTCTGTTATCACAAATATCACTCCTACCAGAGCAAGAGGCAGCGGGAAAATAAAGAGGTGGATTTTTTTCACAGGTTCCAATAACATTGAAGCGCCCATCAGACCAAACACGCACCCGGACGCCCCCACCACAGACTCAACGCTTGTAAGCATAAACACAAAATTCCCTATCAAACCGCTTATGAAATATATTGATAAAAACCATTTCGTTTCAACCTCTTCTTCAAGAAATTTACCGAAAAAATACAACCCAAGCATATTGAAGAAAAGGTGCGACGCGCTTGCATGCAGAAACAGCGAAGTTATCCATTTCCACACCTCTAACATATGGCTTCCAGAAAACGAAAAGGATTTGAAAATGTTTTCCCTTACAGGCTCGGGAGCTGAAAAAACCAAAAGAAAAACCAGAACATTTATCGCAATCAATGACCATGTGATTTTATGGGATTCCATGTATTTTATTAAAGAAAGAAAATAAATAATTTTTATGAAAAAACTCGGTTGGAAAGAAACAGCAAAACTTCTTAAAAGATTTAAAATCCCGTTTCTTGACCAATATCTGGCAGAAACACCAGAACAGGCTGTTAACTTTGCGAGAAAAATAGGATATCCTGTTGCTTTAAAGATAGAGTCAAGAAACATAATACATAAAACAGAGGCAGGCGGTGTTTTGCTGAATATAAAAACAGAAAAGGAAGTGATGAGCGGGTTTGAAAAACTCAAGCGAAACGCAAAAAAATACAATCCTCTTGCAAAGATCGATGGTGTTCTGGTTCAGGAAATGTTTTCAGGAAAGAACGCAAGGGAAATAATAACAGGAAGCAAAAAAGACATACTCTTTGGCCCGATTATAATGTTCGGTCTTGGCGGCATCTGGGTTGAAGTCTTGAGGGATGTTTCCTTCAGATTAATTCCTATAAGCAAAAAAGATGCAGAGGAAATGGTAAAAGAAATAAGGGCCTACAGAATTCTGGAGGGAATAAGAGGAATGAAACCTGTTAATTTTAATGCTCTTTATGGTTTTCTGGTAAAGGTTTCAAAACTTGTGTGGAAAAACCCAAACATTCAGGAACTTGACATAAACCCTGTTTTTGTTGATGATAAAAGAGCGGCAGCAGG
>QMZY01000020.1 GCA_003663415.1 Candidatus Aenigmatarchaeota archaeon | reverse complement strand
TTTTCTGCCTCTTTGTTTCTCCTGTTCGGGACATAGATTTATTAATCATCAGCTTAACTATTTTACATATCCAAACAGACGCGCATATAATTTATACACAACTTGAACATAAAGGAGTGCTGCTTATTTTGCACACTCCTGCTTATTATATAAAAATGCGGAGATGGCGGAATGGCTACGCACCCGCCTGCAGAGCGGGCCATCCGGGTTCGAATCCCGGTCTCCGCTTTTTATTTAAAATTTCAAGAGACAATAAAATAATATGGGGCTTTATTCTGCCACCTTAAAGAAAAAAACAAAATGGTTAAAAAAAGATGTTTTAAAAATAGAAAAGGAAATCGGTCCTGGTGTAATAACAGGCGGGGCTGACAATGACCCGGCGGGAATAGTAACGTATACCACAGCGGGAGCAAGGTTCGGATACTCGCTTTTATGGGTTCTTCTCTTATGCACACCTTTTATGATTGCTGTACAAGAAACAGCAGCAAGAATAGCTTTAGTTCAAAAAAAAGGACTTGCATCTATTATAAAAAACCATTACGGAAAAAAAACAGCTCTGCTTGTGATGAGCAGTTTGGCTGTAGCTAACATAGCAACCATAGGAGCAGACATTGCAGGCGTTGCTGCAGTAATAGGTCTTGTTACAGGAACAAACTGGCTTATTTATGTGATTCCTGTGGCCGCCCTGGTTGGGTATCTTGTTCTTTTTAAAAAATACAGGGTTATTAGAAAGCTCCTGCTTGCATTGACAAGTCTGCTTATAGTTTATATAATATCCTCTATTCTTGCAAGACCTGACTGGTTTAGCGTGCTTCAGGGATTCATACCCGCACACATTCCAACAGTAAGCTTTATCATTGCTATCGTGGGTATAATAGGAACAACCATCTCGCCTTACATGCTTTTCTGGCAGGCAAGCGATGAACTCGAAGAGCACAAAACCATTTTAAGACCAAAAGACATCGAAGTGGATACAGCTTTCGGAATGCTATGGTCAAACATTGTTGCCATATTCATAATAATTGCTGCTGCATCCACGCTGTGGGTTGCAGGCATAAACATTGAAACAGTTGCGCAGGCTGCAATTGCTTTACAGCCTCTTGCAGGTCAAACAGCATATATTTTATTTGCACTTGGAGTTATAGTTTCCGGTTTCCTTTCTTTGCCTGTTCTTGCTGGTTCAACAGCTTATGCTGTTTCCGAGACATTTGGCTGGAGAGAGGGTTTAAATAAAAAAGTCTTCTCAGCAAAAGGCTTTTATTTCACGTTTATGCTTTCTTTGATAGTTGGTTCATTTATAGTGTTCTTGCCTGTGAACCCTGTGCATTTACTTTATTACACACAGGTTCTTGACGGTTTTCTCACACCTTTCCTTGTTACAATTCTTCTGTTGCTTTCCAACAATAAGAGTGTTATGGGAAGATACGCAAACAATAGAAAAAAGAACGCTCTTTTAACCCTTTTCCTGTGCATACTTGTATTCCTTGATATTATATTAGTTTCCCAGCTGCTTGGCATATTCTGAATACTTAAATAAATTCTGTATCAAATATTATTTTATGTTGAAAAAAGATACACGGTATTATTTTTTCTCAGGAAAAGGCGGGGTAGGCAAAACATCTATTGCGACTGCCACTGCTCTTCAGTTCGCAAAAAACAAAAACAAAACCCTTATAATCTCCACAGACCCTGCCCACTCGCTTTCTGATTCTTTTGAGGTAAAAATAGGCGGAGAAATAAAAAAACTAACAAAGAACCTCTTTGCTGTTGAAATAGACCCTGAAAAAGCAGCAGAGGAATACAAAAAGAAGCTAACGCCAGAGATAGAAAAAATAGAATCCCTTAAAGACATGGGTCTGGACAGCGTGTTTGACACAGTTGGAAACGCGCCCGGAATAGACGAGATAGCAGCATTTGATAAATTTCTTCAGTATCTCAATTCCAAGGATTATGATGTTATTGTGTTTGATACAGCTCCCACAGGTCACGCTTTGAGGTTTCTCTCCCTTCCGGATGTTCTGGATTCCTGGATAGGAAGGGTAATAAAAATAAGAATGAAGCTTTCTGGTGTAATAAACATTTTCAAGAAGCTTCTCCCGTTCACAGAGGAATCACCCTCTATAGGAACAGAGCATTTAGAAGAGATAAAAAAAAGGATAGAAGAAGCCAGAAAAACGCTCTCAAATCCAGACAAAACCCACTATAATATTGTAATGATTCCTGAGGAGATGAGTATAGCCGAATCAGAAAGGGCTGTAAACACATTAAAAAGCTACGGGATACCTGTGAAAACCATAATAATTAACCAAATTATTCCTGAAAACCCCAGATGCGATTTTTGCACAGAAAAAAGAAGGCTTCAGCTAAAAAGAATAGAATCAATTCGTAAAAAGTTCAGGAATTTTAAAATAATCGAAATACCATTATTTAAAGAAGAGATTAAAGGATTTTCTGCTCTTGAAAAACTGGGCAGATATTTAATATCCAAACCTTGAAAGAACAAAAGCAAAAATCAAAAGCACAACACCGCCACCAATAAGAAAAATCCCGACAAAGCTTAACATGTCTGTGCACTCATCTATTTCTCCATCACAGTCATTATCCAAACCGTCACCACACACCTCTCCTCTCGGGTCTGGTTTTTTAGCCCCTTTGCATGGTCCCCATTTTCCATTTATACATTCACTCATGCCGTGTTCGCATATTCCTATATCAGACCCGCATGCTCTTTTCTGACCTTCTTTGCACGGAATAAGGTCGGATATCCCCTGAGCATAAACACTAGACATAAAAACAAAAACGAACAAAATACACACCAATCCAAAGATTTTTATCTTCCCCATAAAACCTATTTAATTTATATTTTAACTATTTAATATGCGTATACCCAAGAAAGAGGTTATTGAGTTTTTGATAAAAGAAATACTCTCAAGAAAAAACATATACTCCCAAAAAGAGCTTACAGAAGAGCTTCTTAAAGAACTTCAAAAGACAGACAAAGAATACAGAATAACAGGAAAAAGAGCAAGAAAAATAGCGCTTTCTTTACCGGAGGTTTCAATAAAAATTACAACAAAATACGGAAGCATTCCAGAATTATGCCCCGTGTGCGGTTCCAGGCTTAAGAAAATTCATACTTTAAATCTAAAAGGAAAAAAGGTTTTATCAAAGCTTGTGTGCCCAAAATGCGGTTATCAGGGAAAACAAAACAAATGGATACCAAAAAGGTACGAATTCCATTTACAATCTATTTCCTGAACCCTCTTTCAAATTTATGAACAAGCAGAATGGTTTTTATAGCAACGTCAGGATTCACAGAAATAGAATCAATTCCTTCTTTAACTAAGAACTTGCAGAAATCAGGATAATCAGAAGGAGCCTGACCGCAAATCCCGACTTTTCTTCTATATTTATGTGCAGTGGATATAAGCTCTGATATTGCTTTTTTCACAGCTTCGTTTCTCTCATCAAACAGTTTAATTAATTTTTCTGAATTCCTGTCAATACCTAAAATTAACTGGGTCAAGTCATTGCTCCCAATTGAAAAACCGTCAAAAATCTTTGCAAACTCCTTTGCAAGTATTACATTGCTTGGAATCTCTGCCATAACATAAAACTTCCACCCTTTTTTTCTATCCAAACCAAACTCTTTCATTTTTTCCAAAACCCTTTTTCCTTCTTCTGGCGTTCTGCAGAAAGGAACCATAACTATCACATTTTTCAATCCCATCCTTTCTCTCACAACCTTCAATGCTTTGCACTCAAGCTCAAATGCAGCAGCAAAACTTTCATCATAATATCTTGACGCGCCCCGCCAACCTATCATTGGATTGTCTTCTTTGGGCTCAAATTCTTTGCCTCCTTTCAGGTTTGCATACTCGTCTGTTTTGAAATCAGAAAGCCTTACTATAACAGGTCTTGGATAGAATGCAGCAGCTATTTTTCCTATACCAGTAGCAAGAGCCTGAACGTATTTTTCCTGCTGACCTGTTTTTATAAGATATAAAGGATGATATCCAACATGGCTTGTAATTATAAACTCTTCTCTTGCGAGACCAACACCATCTACAGGTAACCTCGCAACACTAAACGCTTTCTCAGGCTCACCTATATTAACAAAAACCTTGGTTTTTGTTCTGGGAAGCTTTGTTATGTCCCTGTGTTTTATAACATATTTCAATATTCCCTCATACACTCTTCCCTTCCCTTTTGAACAGTCAACTGTTACACTCTGGCCGGTCTTAAGAACATCAGTTGCCTTTCCTGTCCCTATAACACACGGAACGCCCAGTTCTCTGGAAACAATGGCCGCATGCGATGTTCTTCCGCCCTTGTTTGTTATAATGGCAGATGCAATCTTCATTATAGGTTCCCAATCAGGGTCTGTCATGTCTGTTACCAGAACATCCCCGCGCTGAAACTTATGAATTTGTTTTGCACTCATCAAAACCCTTACTTTTCCTGCCCCGATTTTGCTTCCAATTGCTGTTCCTGTTAAAAGAAGCTTTCCCTTTTCTTTAAGAACATATTCTCTTAAAACATTTTTGTTTGATACAGAATGAACTGTTTCAGGCCTTGCCTGAACAATGTATATTTTTTTTGTTTCGCCGTCCAGAACCCATTCTATATCCATTGGCTGCTTGTAGTGTTTTTCTATACGCATTGCATACTCTGTAAGAATTTGGACTTGTTCATCTGTTAAGCAAAACCTATGGAAATCCTTTTCAGGCACTCTGACCTCTTTATTCCCTTTTTTCCCTCTCACAAGCTTGATTTTCTTATATCCAAGCTTTTTTTCTATTATCCCTCTTGTTGGCTTGAAAACCGTAAACTCGTCAGGAATAACCTTTCCCTGAACAATATATTCACCCAAACCATAAGAACCATTGATTACAACAACTTTATCAAACCCTGTATCAGGGTCTATAGTAAAAGCCACGCCTGCTGACCCCAGATCAGACCTTCCCATTTTCTGAACACCGACAGACAAACTAACTTTAAAATGGTCAAACCCCTTATCTTCTCTGTAGGAAATGGCTCTGTCAGTAAACAATGAAGCAAAACATTGTTTAACAGCTTTTAAAAGTTCATTTTCTCCTCTTATATTAAGATATGTGTCCTGCTGACCTGCAAAACTTGCTCCAGGCAAATCCTCTGCTGTGGCAGAGCTTCTTACTGCTACATACGGGTTTTTAATTTCCAATCTCCTTTCCAGTTCATGGTATGCAGAAATAATGGAAAGCTTCAGAAGGTCTGAGAAGGGCGTGGAAACTATTTTTTTCCTTATTGCCTTTCCTTTTCTTGAAAGATCCCTTATGTTATGCGTGTCCAGGTTTTCAAGGGTTTTTTCTATAAACTCTTTCAATCCTGTGGTTTCGATAAAATGTTTATAGGCAAAAGAGGTGATTGCAAAACCAGGAAGAACAGGCACATTAACTTTGGTTCGCAACTCACCAAGATTAGCGCATTTTCCACCAACCACTGCAGTATCCTTTCTTCCTGTTTCATCAAACCACAGGATAAAACCCCTTTCCATATTTACTTTTTAACCTTGAATTTCTTATCCAATCTCTTCAGAATCTCCACAATGCCACCATACTCCAACTCAGAGTAAGGAAGCATTGCTGCACCCGAGAATCCCTGTTCCCTCATTTCGGTTGCTTTTCTTGATGCTTTTGACCTTACATAATCCCAGTACGGATGCGCAAATACATCAACAGGCTCTGTTAACAGACCGTTATGAACGCAAAAAGCAGCGCAGCTTACCATTGGTGGACCATCGAAATAAGAGGTTGGCGAGTTCAGCTTCATTGGCATTAAAGGCATGCTGTGAGAACCCCTCATTCCACCGCCAACATAATGGGTTCTGGAAAAAGCAGCCAAAACCTCACCGGTTGCAGGAAAATGTTTCTGAACCCTTACAAGCATAACAGGGTCGTCTTTTCCTGTGTATTTTCCTGCAATGTTATGAAGCCTTGTTGTACTCACAACAGCAGCTATTTCGCCTTTTTTTGAATAAATGCTCTCAACCACAAACCTTTCATTGTCTCTTAACAGGGCTGCTATGTCATAAAGACCTTCTGGTGTTGATAGCTCAATAACCCTGTCACCTTTTGTATAGCTCACATCCATTATCCTGAATTTAAAACCCTTGTTCATTTCAGGTGAAAGAAGCAAACCCGGTGTATTCATGGGGTCTGCAAAAGCCAGATACAAAGGAAGGTTGTATGCTCCGGGCTCTGTTTTATCAGCTGCAAAAAAAAGGAACGGTTCATTCGGGCGTTCCTGGAATTCCATTTCACAGACAGCAGGACCCATTCCTTTAACATTACCGGAGAAAGAAGATTTTAACAAATCCTGCCCTGCTCCGTACAAACCCTGGTCCTTTGCTACCTGCGTTCCAGCGAGAAAAGCCTTCCAAGCCAAACCATGGATTTTGGAATCTCCCTTCCCTCTTGTATGTGTGAAAAGAATTGCAATATCATCTCCAGTGTATCCAACGTAAAAGTCCTTAACCAATCCGTGACCTTCACCGGCTATATAATCTTTTACAGTTTTCAAAAGCTTTTCGCTTGGTTTTATATGCCCCCCAATGCTGCCTATATCAGCCTTTATAACAGAAAGTGTTATTTTCATACAATCACCCCTTTTACATGTATTGGTTTTTCCTTAATAAATTCTTTCTAATATATTGAGACATTGAGATATTTTAATATAACCGCACCAATATACTAAAGCTTAAATATACTTAATTATTAATATATTTATAAAGTAACGCTTTAAAGCGTAAATGCAAAAACGCGTAATTATCTAAAAGTATTAAAGCCTAAACATATTTAAATAATAACATCTAAATATAATATTATATGAATGGTGAAATTGACAAACTTATTTTAAAGGTCCTAAAGGAGCAGGGTCCCATGACTACATACCAGTTAGCAAAAATAACAGGTCTTTCATGGGCCACTGTGAATGTTCACTGTTATAAATTGAAACTTGAGGGACAGCTTTATGGAGAATTGAAAAAAACCATCTCTGAGAAAAAGATGCTTTGGTCCCTTAAAACTCAAAATAAGGAGGGAAAATGAACGGAAAAACTTTGGCTTTGGGAACCTTTGGGGTTTTAGTAGCTCTAGTATTGCTTGTAACTTTTACAACGACTGAGGCAGTCACAAGCTCAAGCGAAGTCAATATATCAGTTCAGGTAGCAACGAGGACTATGGTAGATATAGCACCGGAATCAATAACTTGGTTAGCATTAGAACCAGGCAGTGAAGGAACATCAAGCGATGTTTCAAACCAGAATGTTAACAGGCCGGGAAGCATACAGATAGAGAATGTAGGTTCCACCAACATAACAAAAATCTGGTTCAACACAACATATACAGGAACGTTCGGCGATCCAACAACAAGACCATTTGGAACAGGAGATAACGGAAGCTACGACGCAGGAAACTTCGTTGTTCTATCCAAATACAATCAGAATGATTACTACTGGGTAAACAGGGTTGATTACAATGAATCACAGGAGCTTGTATACCTTAACACGCCAACAGATTGGTATTACGGAAGAATCAGAAACGGAAGTCAGGAATACTTTTTTGCAATAGACACAAGCGGTAACTGCAACACAACAACTATAAGAATTGGTAACACACCGCACACAACAAGCCAGGACGGAACAACTGACTTCACATCAGGAAACGAAGGAACAGGAACAAACCAATACAGAGAATGGACACTAACAGCTGTGGATAATTATACGGGCGTAGCAGATATTTACATAGGAGAAGCGGGTCAAACAAGAAGCTACTGTTTAGCTGTAAAGAACTGTAATTCAGTTATGCTGTACAAATGGAACATGGATGCACCAGGGGCAAGCCAGTGCGGCAATGCAACATACTTCCTAAACAATGAAACAGACGGCGAATTGACACCAGGAAGTTCTGTTATTGCTGATTTGAGAGTGAGAGTTCCGTACGGAGTATATCAGGGATATGTGCAACAGGGAATATTAACCGTGACTGTGCAGAGCGAGGAGTCATCTTAAAATATTAAGGGGTAACACCCTTTCCCTTCCCCTTTTTATTGTTCGGGAAGACAGGAAGGATAAAAATGAAAGGAAAAAGGCATTTAAATCGGATCATAGGATTATCGCTGATATTTCTATTCATATTTATCATATTCAATCCAAGCGATGCTGTAACCAGCTCAAGCCAAGTTAATGTATCAGTTCAGGTAGCAACAAGGACCATGATTGATGTCAATCCTGAAAGAATAGAATGGATTGGTTTGGAACCTGGTGAAGAGGGTGGACCAGATGATGTTTCAAATCAAAATGTAAATGCTCCAGGCAGCATACAAATAGAAAACACAGGCTCTACCAACATAACAAAAATCTGGTTCAATGTCAGCCAGCCTTCTGCAAGACCCTTTGGCTCAGGAGATAACGGAAGCTATGACGCAGGAAACTTCATAGCCATTGCAAAACACAACACAGGTCAGTATTATTTTGTTAACAGGCTTGATTTCAATGAATCGCAGGAAATAGTCTATCTTTACGTTCCCGGACCAAGCTGGAACTATGGAAGAATAAGGAACGCAAGCAATGAATATTTCTGGGCAGTAAATATAAGCGCAAACCCTTTACAAAACTGCGGAAATATGCCTTTAAGAATAGGCTTGCGCCCTCATAACATCTCAAGCACAGGTTCCACAAACTTTGCGGACGGGTTAAGCGGAACAGAATATCAGGAATTTACTGTTAGTATAATGAATGCAAACTGGGGATATGTGGATATGAATTCAGGGCCTTTTGCAAATTACTGCGCTATTATACCAAGACCAGCGTGCAATAAAATCTATATTTATCACTGGGATATGGACGCTCCTGGAGCTGGTCTTTATTGTTTCAGTGCTTCATATTTCTGGGATAACGCAACAAACGGTGAGCTCAAACCCGGAGAGTCTGTCATTGCTGATATTGTTGTTAGAGTTCCATACGGAGTATATCAAGGATACGTAAAGGAGGGTGTTTTAACTGTTATAGCTCAAAGCGAAACTTCAACGTAAACTTTAAAAATCAAAAAACCATGTTCCTATTAAGAAAAAGGGCTATGAAATTTCCTTTCATTTCCTTTCACTCCCGCCCTTTTTCTTTTTCTTTAATTCGTATGTTTAAACAAATTTTATAACTTTATATATTTGTCTATCAAAAAATAAATTGTATGAAAAGGATTAAATCAGGAATCCCGGGTCTGGACAGAGTGATGAAAGGCGGGTTTCCGGAAAGAAGCGTGGTTCTTGTTTCTGGCGAGCCGGGAACAGGGAAAACCCTTTTTGGACTTCAGTATATTTATTCCGGCGCTAATAATGGAGAGCCGGGCGTTTATTTATCCTTTGAGCAGGAATCAGAAGAGCTTACAGAAGCAATTAAACCTTTAGGAATGGATTTTCCCAAACTTGAAAAACAGAACAAGGCAAGGATTTTAAGAGCAAAAAACGTCAGAGATGTTACAGAGGTTTTTGAAATCCTTGGTGAACAGGTAAAAGCAATAAAAGCCAAAAGATTGGTTATAGACTCGCTTTCTTCCATTGAAATCTTTGCTTCAACATTTAAATCCATGGTTAAGGACCTTCCGCCAATGACTTTGGAAAGAAAGTTCACGTTCTTGCCACCAAGCACGGCAGTAATCAGAAGACTGCTTTACCATATTATAGACTATCTAAAATCCCTTAACGTTACAACCCTTTTAATCTCAGAAGCCCAGAACAATAAATATTCCAGATATGGTGTTGCTGAGTTTCTTTCGGATGGGATTATAAGGCTTACAACACACAAGGCTTTGGATACCAGAAAATTGGAAATTATAAAAATGAGAAATACAGAACATACACTTAAACCTCAGACCATTCAGATTACTAAAAAGGGATTAATGTTGGTTTAATCTATGCATGGACAGAGTACAGAAAGTAAAATTTTAGAAGTATTAAATAATCTTCTTACTTATGAGGAAATTTATGCTTGCATGCTTGTGAGAAAGAACTTAGAAGGAATAATACCTCCAATAGACAAATTCAAAAAAGAAATTGAAGAGATATGGGAAATATTGCACGAAGTAATGGAAGAAGTTTTTGTAATAATCGAAAAATATTCTAAATATGGTTATGAACTGGGAGAGATTTATTTTAGAGTGTTGGATTATGAAGTAATGTTTTATATACTTCCTGATTCTGATACTGCGCTTGTGGCAATAGTTCCTTCGTTAGCAAACCGCGGATTGATTGAAATAATAATGGAAAAAGGCAGAAGGAGGATAATGGAGATATTAAAATAATAAAAGTGAAATGATATGGTTAAAAAATATACTCTTAAAGAATGTATTGAATTATACAAAAAGAGTGGAAAAAGAAATGCTGAGTATCTTTTTAATTGGTTAAGAAATATATATGATTTTTGTTATCTTCCATGCATCGATGAAAAATATAAAGATATATTGGCTGATGATAAAACAAAATTAACAATAGTTGATGTTCTTATTGATGATCTTGCAGATAATTATAAATTAAGAAATGAAAAATTACTTGAAGAATCTATTAAAATACCTTTTTCTTCACAAAAAAATATTACAGATAACTATCTTAAAATTATTCAAAAAATATGGGTAGATTGTTTTAGATCTATAAAACAGTATCCTGCATATAAAAAATTTAAGACACTTTTCTTTTTCGATCTAACCCAAACTTTAAACTCGATGAGGTACAGTTATCTTTTAAATAAAATAAAAATTGGAAATTCATTGGAAAATAAAATGCATCTTCCTCATGGTGTAATGGTTTTATTACATAGTGATATGGATTTGATGTGTTCGTCGAAATTTAATGAGAACGAATTAAAATATTTACGGCCATTTCTTTATTTAGCTCAAGAAATTTCTCATATTGGAAATTTATTAAACACATATCCTAGAGAAATAATAG